>CAKSVK010000057.1 GCA_934502905.1 uncultured Chitinophagaceae bacterium | reverse complement strand
ATAGCAGATTTTTTGGTTTCAAAATTTCTGGTAACCGCAATGCCTTTAAAATGTACGGTTTGCCCCGGGCGGTATATGCTTCTGTCTGTAAAAAAGAATACCTGGCGTTTGTCTTTTTCGTATTCCTCTTTGGTTAACTTTTTATTATAACCGTCATACATGGAATGTATATACTGGTAGTCATCCATAAAGAGGCGGTCATCTTTCCAGGAAATGTCCAGTCTTATATTACGGGTACGTTGGGATTTGTTGGGAATGGTAAAAAAGCCGTTCTTGTCGGCATGGACCAACTCTGCCTTTTTGAGGGCGTTCTTCCTGTCATCATAATCGTATTCAGATGTCCATACCTGTATGGCTGCCTCAGAAAGTGGTTGACCGGTCTGACGATGGAGCACGAAATAGTTGTTATCGCTGTTAATATAGCTGATACTGGACACATATACCGGTTGTGCAGCCAGCATGTTCTCGGCCGGACTGAAATTTTTATTCATGCTGGCTAACAATATATATTCTCCTGCCGGCAGCTTATCCACTTTTGCTTCCACCATATGGCTCCGGTAATCGTCTGCCTGGGGCAATGGCTGTTCCCATGTGCGTAACGGAGAGGCGGCTGTAAGCTTTGACCAGTAATCGTTTTGATAGCGGTTCCTGAGCTGTGCTTTCAGCTCGCCGGTCATTTTGATCACCCGGAAATATATCTTTCCGATATTCCGGTAAGTGACCAGCGTACGGAACGCTTCGTCGGGGATATTTACTTTCTCCGTTTGTAACTGGAGATGTTTTCTTACAATGCTGTTACGAAGATTGGTACAGTTGACCGCTCCTTCCGAACCCGGAAATTGCGCTATCGCATTATCACAGATCTGTTTAGCCGTTCTCAGCGCATTGCTGTCAGGGGAATACGCTGTTTTTTCAGCAGGTTCGCCGGTTTCCGCCGGGGGTACCAGGTTGTAATAATAATCAGCCAGCAGGTAATGCGCCTGGGCGCTGGCAGCATTTTTTTCAAACCGGGTAATGATATCTTTTAAAGCGTTGAGGTATAATTCGCTTTTTCCGGGCGAAACAGATTTGTTGTAGACAAAAGATATTCTTTTCAGGTCTGCATCCAATAATGCTTCGGGCGTTTTGTCCTGCAGGTGGAAAAGCAATAGTTGTTGATAGATCAGCAAAGCCCGGTACTGCAGCGAAGCAGTATCCCTGCTGGTAAAATTCCAGGATGCGAAAGCTGATGCCGGTGCAAATGCATTTTCATCGTTGATGGCAAATGCATAAGAAGGTCTGGAGATATCTCTTTCATCCGATTGAAAATAGCCCAGCGCTTTGTGCGCCAACAGGTCGAACAGGGTAGGGCGTAAAGCCCGCATATTACCTTTGATGATTACCGGCTCGTATTCTTTCAGCGAGACCTGCTGCAGCGCTTTTTCCTCTCCAAGAGAAGACAGGTACAACTCGCCGATTTTTTTATGAAAATCATCCATGGTCCAGGTGGCTATATCTTCCTTGTCGAATGCCGTCGTATTTGTCCGGTCGTACAGGTTCCAGCGATTGTTCTGAAAATACTGCCAGTACAGGTCACCGGCAAGCGATTGCAGGACCTGTTTGGCCGGAAATGCCGCACCGGCAATTTCGCCTTCTATTTTTTTGATGGCAGTGGTAGCATCATCACTTGCACTGCCGGATAGCTGCGCCTGGTAAACCAGGGCTTTTAGCAATTGCCCCTGTTTGTTTTCTTTTTTTGCAGCCGCATAGATTTTATCCACCTCCACCATAGCCGACTGGGGAAGTCCTTTTTTGTTGATCAGCTCATCGACCTTTTTCCAGGCACTATCATAGTTCATACGGCTTTGACTTTTAGCAAGGTTAAATATTAAGCAGGATATCATTAACAGCAATGTATGCTTTACTATTCTCTTCATAAATAAGCGTCTTTGAAGTAAACGTACAGGCATAAGATGCCGGCAGCGGAATAATTACATAAAGGTAATACGTGCCTATGAAAGATATTTGCCTGTCAACGTTGCATAGGAATGTTAATAATGCTTAACAACCGGTAAAAAGTGGTTCTGAAAAAACAAAGACCTGATTTGCCGGGAAAGGGTCAAATCAGGTCTTAATGCTTATTATATAGGTGATCCTATTGTACCGATACCGAATCTTTTACAAATCCGCATTTCAGCATTCTGCTTCCGAAGTATGGGTTTTTTATCTCTGTCGTGGAGCTTAACCAATCTGCCCCCGTGTCGTTAAAAGCCATAGGGCAGTGAAGCAGGTATATTTTTTCATCCCCGTACCTTACCGTGCGTGCCAGGTCATAGAGGTTTGCGGTGACCATTTGGAAAGCCTTTCTCTGGGATTCCATGTCTTTTTCTCCTGAGAGTCCTTTTAGTTCACTTTCTATACCGGAAATATAGGTCCGGGCGGTAGGAATGATCAGGTTTTCGGGGTCAAGTGGCTTTAATTCATCCAGTGTCAGGGCCGTGGCAGCCGACGCCAGCTCTGCAGCAGCCTTATTCACCGCTTCGCTGTCCTCCGCCACAAAGCCATCTCTTAATATATAGTAATTGCCCAGGACTTTTTCAAATGAATGGCTGAAGTCTGCCGGCAAGGCGGTTTTTTCCTTTGTTTCCGCCGGAACGGTTTGTTCTTTCTTGCTGGATGGACCGGAGTTGCAGGCGATAAAACATATGCAAATAAATGGAATGTATTTTCTCATATGGATGTATGAAATTTTTAAGTTTTAGAGAAACAAACTACAAATTAACGGAATTTGTTCATGTAAGAATGGGGTTAACAGATGATAAAAAACATTTGGGTAGAATTCTGCTGAATCCCTATCTTAGCCGTCAGTTTCTTAAAAAAAGAGCTGATTTTTACATTAAACTGGCGAAAAAATGGATTTTAAACAAATTCAGGAGTTGATAAAGATTATCAATAAGTCTAATATCGGAGAACTTGTAATTGAAGAAAAAGAATTTAAGATAACTATAAAGCAGAAAGAAGACCAGGTAACCCAGATCGTATCTGCTCCCCAGGCGTATGCGGTTCCGCAGGTAGTTTCACCCCCCGTGGCCCAGCAAACAGCACCGGCTGCCGGGACTGGCCAGGATAAAGGGAAGGGTGCAGAGCCTAAGGCAGATAACCTGCTTACCATCAAGAGCCCGATGATCGGAACTTTTTACAGGCGTTCCTCACCGGATAAGCCGGCATTGGTGGAAGTGGGAGATGATGTGGCGCCGGGTAAAATTGTTTGCATTATCGAGGCGATGAAGCTGTTCAACGAGATTGAAAGTGAAGTAGGCGGCAAAGTAGTAAAAGTGCTTGTAGAAGATGCCAGCCCCGTAGAATACGATCAACCGCTCTTTTTAGTGGAACCTAATTAATTTGAAAGTTTGTAGCTGTGAAAATGGGTCGGGTTCGCGGCGTAAAGTTGTTTCTCAAATTTTCATCCCGCAATGGCGGGACCTAATTTTCAAATTGAATAAATGCTAAAGAAAATATTAATTGCGAATCGCGGGGAAATAGCCCTGCGCGTGATTCGCACCTGCCGTGAAATGGGTATTAAAACCGTAGCGGTATACTCTACGGCCGACAAGGACAGCCTGCACGTTAAGTTTGCCGATGAGGCTGTATGTATCGGTCGTCCGCAGAGCAGCGATTCTTATCTTAATATACCTCACCTGATGGCAGCCGCCGAAATAACCAATGCGGATGCTATACATCCCGGTTACGGATTTTTAGCGGAAAATGCCCGTTTCGCCCAGATCTGCGGTGAACACGGCATTAAGTTCATTGGTCCCAAGCCGGAGATGATCACAGCTATGGGAGACAAGATCACCGCCAAAGAAACAATGATCAGGGCGGGCGTGCCGGTAGTGCCGGGTGGCGGCGGGTTGCTGGAAAGTGTTGATCATGCAAAAGGTATTGCAAAAGAAATCGGATACCCGGTTATTTTAAAGGCAACTGCCGGTGGTGGTGGTAAGGGAATGCGCGTGGTATGGGAAGAGAGTGAAATGGAACATGCTTATTCTACAGCCAAGGCGGAAGCTGCGGCATCATTTAAAAATGACGGGGTATACATAGAGAAGTTTGTAGAAGAGCCCAGGCATATAGAAATACAAATAGCCGGTGACAGGTACGGCAAGGTTTGCCATATGAGCGAAAGGGATTGTTCTATTCAACGCCGCCACCAGAAGCTGGTAGAAGAGTCGCCGTCGCCGTTCATGACGAATGATCTCCGTGAGAAAATGGGAGAGGCTGCTGTGAAGGCCGCTTCTGCCATCAACTACGAGAGTGTGGGTACAATAGAGTTTCTTGTGGATAAGCACAAGAATTTTTATTTTATGGAAATGAATACCCGTATCCAGGTAGAACACTGTGTTACGGAAGAGGTAACGAATTTCGATCTCATTAAGGAGCAGATTAAAATAGCTTCCGGGGAATCTATTTCCGGCAGGAACTACTATCCGGAAATGCATGCAATAGAATGCCGTATCAATGCTGAAGACCCGTACAATGACTTCCGTCCGTCACCTGGTAAGATCACTGTGTTACACCAGCCCGGTGGTCATGGCGTACGCATCGACTCTCATATTTATGCGGGGTACGTAATACCTCCTTATTATGATTCCATGATCGGTAAGATCATTTCTGTGGCCAGGACCCGGCAGGAAGCTATTAATACCATGAGCAGGGCGCTGAGCGAATATGTGATTGAAGGAGTGAAAACAACTATTCCGTTCCACCAGCAGCTCATGCGTAATGAAGATTTCAGGAAAGGTAATTTCACTACCAAATTCCTGGACAATTTCACAATGCTGTAAATAATCACAGAACATTATATTGAACTGCCGTTGTTGTAGAAGCAATGGCAGTTTTTTATTGATGGATGCTATCTGCATTTTCCCTCACGTGCAGGGCATCCCGTCCCGTTGCGTGTCCTTGCACAAGGTTCCCGGGGCATAGGTTTGTAACAGCTTAACCCCTATACATTGAGCAAGCCGGATGAAATACCTTCTATCCGGCTCGCTATAATTTATTTTCTGTTAGATCAATGTACTTAAGCTGTCCCTATTGCTTGCTTACATGCATATTACTGCCAGTTCCTGGTTATTCCCAGCTCCAGTCCGCGTATTTCAGCCAGTCCGCGTAAGCGGCCGATAGCGGAATACCCGGGGTTGGTCACTTTTTTCAGATCGTCCAGCATCTGGTGCCCATGGTCGGGTCTGAAGGGTATCTCATGTGTAACGTCCTGTTGCACTTTCAGCAGGGCCTTTACCACCTTGTACATATCCACGTCGCCTACCAGGTGGTCTGCTTCGTAAAAATTACCTTCCGCATCCCGGCTTACATTCCTCAGGTGGGCAAAATGGATCCTTTTATTGAAGGTTTCGATCATTTCCGGCAATTGATTCGCGGGATTGGCGCCCAGGGAGCCCGTACAGAAGCACAAGCCGTTGGCCGGCGCGTTTGAAAAAGATATGATATCGGCCAGGTCTTTCCTGTTGCATACGATCCTGGGTAACCCGAGGATATCAAACGGGGGATCGTCCGGGTGTATGGCCAGGCGGATGCCATATTCGGAGGCAACGGGTGCCACCTCCTGCAGGAAATAAGCCAGGTTTTCCTTGAGCGCTTGGCTGTCGATATCGCTGTATTTCTCCAGCTCCCTGCGCATGCCTTCCGGGGTTCTTTTTTCTTCTCCCGGTATACCGAATACCACAGTATCTGTCAGCAATTGCCTGTCTGCCCCGCTCATGCCGGCAAATTTTTTTTCTGCTTTTTCGGTTATACGTTCAGGATAGCTTTGCGCTGCATTTTTTCTTTTCAGTATATGAATATCAAATACAGCCATATCCGTCCAGTTGAAATACAGCGCTTTAGATCCGTCGGCTACAGTATAGTTGATATCCGTCCTCGTCCAGTCGTTCACCGGCATGAAATTATAGGTCACAATGTTCACTTTCAGCGCGGCGAGGTTCTTCAGTGACTGCTTGTATTTTTCAATATATCCTGCATAGTCCCCGCTTCTTCTCTTAATATCTTCATGAACAGTCAGGCTTTCAACCACGCTCCATTCAAAACCACCTGCTTTCAGCTCATCAATTCTTTTTTGTATTTCTTCCCGGCTCCACACTTCACCATGCGGAATATGGTGAAGGGCTGTTACAATACCCTGGGCACCGGCGTGGTTAATATCCTGGAGGCTTACAGGATCGTTTGGGCCAAACCATCGCCATGTTTGCTGTAGTTGCTTAATATGCATATGATGAATATTTATAGTTTGCTAAACTATAGTAAAATCCTTAAAGATCATACATGAAAATATTTATCATTCGCAGTCTGTGTAACCTGTTTATAATAAAATATACAGGACACCGTTTAATGATCGTTCCTTACCGGAAGGGTATTCCGGATATTTTTCATTCATTATTTAAAATCTTATCCAAATGAAAAAGATTGCGAATTTTTTCCTTTTTTCTTCCCTGTTAGTAACAATGGTATCTTCCTGTAAAAAAGAGGATAAGCCCGAAAACAAACCTGAAGAGAAGGTTACGGCTTACGCAGATATCAAAAGAGAACATATTGCCGCTAAAGACGCCACCTTGTCGTCTGATGAGTTTGAAGCCAGCAACGCGGACGGACTGGTCATGAAACCTTCGGATGTATTAATTTACAAGACTTCATCAGGCTTATATGGTAAAATGGAAATTGTTGCCATTGATAAAGAGAACAATTATAAATTGAAGTTTAATGCTGTCACCTATAAAGCTGATGGTAGCATATTGAAAGAAGGAAAGGATCTGTATGTAAGAGGCACTTACGGTTTTGACCTGGAAATACTTGAAGAAGTGATTGAGGAAGATGGCTCAAAAGATTTCTCCTGGGACAAAGCATCAGACGTAGTTGTCAATTTCGTTCCGTCTGGTAAAGCGAAATTTGCAAAATATACATTCTGATCCTGATCAGGTACTTTATATGGAACAAAAGCAACAGACTGATCTGTTGCTTTTGTCATTTTGATGGTAATACTTGATCAAAGTCATATAAGCAACTGACCTCATCTTTGCTGCTTGTGGTACATATTCAGGAACTTGCGGGAAATTAAAACCGATCAACATGAATGATATTAAAGGGAAGGTAGTCCTTGTTACAGGGGGCAGTTCCGGAATTGGAAAAGCCGTTGCTGAATTGTATGCGGCATATGGTGCCAAGGTGGTTATTTCCGATATCAATCGGCCATCAGGCGAGGAGGCCGTACAGCAAATCAAAGCAAAGGGCGCAGACTGTATTTTTGTAACGGCCGATGTCAGCAAATATGAGGATTGCAAGCACCTGGTTGCCGCTGCTGTAAAGGAATTCGGAAGCCTGGATATTGCTGTTAACAACGCCGGAATAGGTGGTGAGCCCAATGATGTGGCCGATATGAGTGTAGAAGGGTGGCTGAAGGTGATAGACGTTAATCTCAACAGTGTGTTTTATTGTATGAAGCTGCAGTTGGAGCAGATGCTCAGGCAAGGCAAAGGCAGTATTATAAATATGTCTTCTATTTTGGGCCAGATTGGGTTCAACACAGCAGCGGGTTACGTAGCAGCCAAACATGGTGTGATAGGACTTACCAAAACCGCTGCGTTGGAATACAGCGCAAAAGGTATTCGTGTAAATGCCGTCGGACCTGCTTTCATCAATACGCCCCTGCTTGATAACCTGAGTGCGGAAATGAAACAGTTCCTGGTATCCCAGCATCCAATCGGCAGGCTCGGTGAAGCATCTGAAGTGGCAGAACTGGTTGTTTGGCTCGGTTCCGACAAAGCTTCGTTTGTAACAGGTAGTTATTATGCCGTAGATGGCGGATATTTGTCCAAATAATTCGAATGAACGCATCTATCAATTACCGTACGGCTGAAGAAGCGGTACAGATCGTCCAGTCCGGGAACAGGGTTTTTTTGCATGGCAGCGCCGCTACGCCGGTTTATCTGATAAACGCTTTATTATCGAGACATGCCGAATTGCGCGACGTGGAGCTGGTAAGTATTACCAACCTCGGTGCGCTTGAGTTTAATAAGCCGGAATACCGGAAGAGCTTTTTCTTCAATTCTCTTTTTGTATCGGCCAATACCCGGGCAATCGCCAACAGCGAAGCAGGTGATTACGTACCCATATTCCTGAGCCAGATACCGCAGCTTTTTAAAAGATCGATATTACCGCTGGATGTGGCATTGATACAGGTGTCGCCACCGGATAAGCATGGATACTGTTCGCTGGGCACCTCGGTGGATATTGCCGCTTCTGCAGTGGATACGGCAAAATATGTCATAGCACAGGTCAACCGGCATATGCCCAGAACGGGAGGAGGAGACAGCTTTGTGCATGTTTCAAAAATAAATGCGTTCGTAGCGTATGACGCGCCCCTGCCTGAAGTGGATTATGCATCCGGCTCTACGGAAGCCAGTGCCCGCATTGGCTACCATGTGGCTTCCCTGATCGAGGACGGCGCTACCCTTCAGATGGGGATCGGAACCATACCCAATGAAGTTTTAAAGAACCAGGAGCAGCATAAAAACCTGGGACTGCACACCGAGATGTTTTCAGACGGGATCATACCCCTGCTGGAAAAAGGTGTTATCACCAATGAAAACAAAAAAATAAATCCCGGTGCTTCCGTCACCAGTTTTCTTATCGGAACGCGTAAGCTGTATGATTTTGTTGATAATAACCCTTCCATCCTGGTAATGGATATTGCTTATGTAAACGATACCAGCATTATCCGGCAGAACCCGAAAGCGACCGCTATCAACAGCGCTATAGAGATAGATCTGACCGGGCAGGTCTGTGCAGACTCCATCGGCACATTTCAATATTCAGGTATTGGAGGGCAGATGGATTTCATGCGGGGCGCTTCATTGTCTGAAGGCGGAAAACCTATTATAGCGATGCCTTCGGTTACTTCAAAAGGTATTTCAAGGATCGTTCCTTTCCTGAAGGAAGGCGCCGGAGTAGTAACAACACGTGGTCATATACATTGGGTTGTAACCGAATATGGCGTGGTAAACCTGTTTGGTAAAAACCTGAAGCAAAGAGCAAAAGCGCTCATCAGCATTGCCCATCCCGACCACCGCGAGGCGCTCGAGAAAGCGATGCATCAACGTTTTTTTAAAGAAAGCATATAACCCCTTAAATTCCCATTAATTATGCATCCACATATCATTTTACTGCATTCTGTTCTCAGATGGATCGTACTGCTCACATTGGTGATCTGCATCTATCGTGCTTATACCGGGTGGAAGTCCGGAAGGGCGTATACTTCCGGGGATAACAGGTGGAAATTAATAACCGTATCTGTTATTCATATCCAGTTTATCCTGGGAGTGGTTATGTATTTTCTCAGTCCTATTGTATCCTACTTCTGGGATAATTTCTCCACGGCAGTTAAGGAGCGTGATGTCCGTTTTTTTGCGATGGAGCATATGGTGATGATGACCCTTGCGGTGGTATTGATCACCATCGGATCTGCAAAGGCAAAACGCCTGACAGACGCGGCGGCCAAGCATAAAACCACTGCCATATGGTTTGCCATTGGCCTGTTGCTTATTTTTACTTCTATTCCCTGGCCGTTTATGCCTACCCCGCGACCGCTTTTTCATTTTTAAGTATTATTGATGATCAGGGTGGAGGGATGTCCGATAGCCATAAGCTTTTGGACCTGCTTAATAATGATCCGTCATTGGTTTTATTGAAAAGTCACCGATAACAAGTGGTTGGTGGGACACCATAGCCATCAACTTAGTAAACATAAGCAATAAAATACCGGAACCTGGCGCAATGCGCTCTGCCTGCAGTATCGGACCCAGCGACCTGCACCAAGGGTTGTCCCGCAGAGCTACGGGGATTATTTTCGCTGATGACGCTGATTTTGCAGGTAATAACAGAAAGGACAACGATCCTCTCTGCGGTATCTGCGTATAGTATCTGCGCTCATCTGCGGGAAAGCTTCCCGGCTGCCCGCAGCGTCAGCCAGTCTGGTGTTTCAGAGAAAATCTCCGCGATGGATGTAGCATACTATTCAAAATTCCGCGAGGGAAGTTGGCGCTACTCAAATTCAGACCTTACGGGCTTAAATTGACACCTATGTTAGGACACAAACCACAGTGCCGCGGTCAGTTTAATCCCCGGGTGTAAAATATGGTTCCTGTTATTAAGTCCTGTTCACAATGTTCCTGCCGGCGAGCTGTAGCAGCCGGTTCAGCAGCAGCTGTCCTTTGATGAGCTTCTCAAAAGGTATTTCCGGTCTTTCGGCGTTGAAACGATGCAGGATATTATTCTGCAGCTCCTGTTTCTGGTTTTGTATGCCGAACAGCAAGCCTTCGTTTTGTTGACGGATGGCATCCACCACTTTTTTCGGGACATCGGCATCGGAATGCGGAAAGGAGAAATGGCAAATGGTCTGCCCTGTAAGCTCTTTTACATAGCGGCAGGAATCAATGGTCTGCCGCACCTGCTCTTCTTCAGGAAGCAGTTTGTAATAAGGGTGGTCCATGCTGTGCGCGCCAATGGTAAAGCCCTGCCGGTGAAGTGCGATTAATTGTTCCCTGTTAAGGAATGGCTGCTGCTTTTCCAGGTATTCCCGGAATGAATAACCCGTTTTTGCAGCGATGTCATCCAGCAAATGTGCATTACATTGATCAATGCTGCATAATGTATGGACAATATTTTTTTCGTTAACAGGCACCTTCAAAACACCTGCATACAACGGGCGTAATGCATTGTGCTGCTTCAGCTCATGGATGAGCAGGCTTATTTTGCAGCGATAAAAAAGCTCCTTATTGTCAATAAAAGCCGGGTTTATAAAGAAGATGGCCGGAATACCTTTTTTATGCAGAAGAGGAGCAATAATATCGTAAACCTCTCTCAGCCCGTCGTCAAAGGTCAGCAGAAAGGAACCTTTCGGGATCGACTGTCCGGTATGAACTGCATTATACAGCGCATCGGGATGAACAGGCGTATAGTTCTTCAGTAAAAAATCCAGGTCATCTGTAAATACCTTTTCATTTTTGTAGCTGTAGAGGCGCTGTATATGCGCCACATCCTTATTGCTTACAAGATGATGATAAGGCAGCAGCACATGATTGGGACCGCCTGAGCGGAACATTCTCATAGGGAGCAATGATGCAGTATGGTAATAGATCTTTTTAAGAGCACTCATTTTTTAATAATTCGTCGATGTACATCACTTTTTTATGCTCTGTTTTTAAAAAATTATTTTTAGCCTTCTTTATCTTCAGTAAAGATTTGAACTGGCTGATCATCAGCAGCGGGATAAAGCGTAGCGAGCCGGTCATACCTTTCTGGTAGCTTTGCGTTGCCACGGTGAGCACGAACGTCAGCACAAATAATGCGATGACAATGCCCCAGCCGATCAGCAGCTTCGGATCAACAAAATAGCTGGCAGCAAGAATGGTCATGAGCAAAGAGATCAACAGGATCATGGGCGGACGAAGCATGCTTGCACCCAATAATATCCTGCCGGGGTTCATTGTTTTCAGCCCATGGATGAATAACTGCCAGCTTTCCTTTACATGCGAAAAATAGGAATAAATCCAGCGGGTCCTTTGCTTTTCCATGACGACGGCATCTTCCACCTTTTCATCATATACAATTGCATCGTCTGCAAAAGCGATCTGTTTAACCAGCATGGCCATACGCGCCTGTAATTTTTTATCGAAACCGCCTACGGTATTCTTATAATTGATCTCCTTATATAACTTAAAGTCGAGCGCAATGCCTAACCCGAGAATGGAAGAAGACATCCCCAGCGCCATTTTCGATTTCCGCTCCAGGAAGGTATAGTAGATATGACCTACGGAATCCAGCTGGGCATAGGTCGTGTCCGTGTTCTTGGAAAGCATGTGTGTTTGCACTACCCTGAACCCCTGCTGGAAATACCCGTTCAGGTTCAGAAGGTATTGCGGATGCACCAGGTTATCGCTGTCGAAGATGATCATCACGTCCGGCTCCTGCACAAAATGATCGATGGCATATTGAATTGACCTGATCTTAGAGTGTAATGCGGTTTCCGGCTTCAGGATGATGATACGCTCATCATCATATTGCAGGTTGCTGGTATCGCAATCGTCTGCTACTACATACACTTTAAAATGAGGATATGCCTGCTTTAAAAATGAATCCACGAACGGGGGAATGAATCTTTCATCCTGGTGTGCGGTGATAATGGTGGCAAATTCGTATTGCCTGCCTTCGGGTGAATGTGCGAATTTCTTTTTGAGTCCGCCTTTCAGGCAATAAGCAACAAACAATAACGACGGCAATAAAAAATAAAAGGCCACAACAGCGCTGACGGAATAAAATAATATTTTCAGGATGAGTGTCAGCGTTTCCATATCACTGTTTTTTCTGTTGCCATATTGTTACAAGAGGTTTAAAGGCTGTTTGTTTTTTTATAGTATCCTTATGGGGCCGTTCCGTCTTCATAAAAGGTCCGTTTTCTGCCACGCTCCATGATGCGAACATGGCGCCAGCTTGGTATAACACATTGAACATCACCCCGTTTTAGCCCCTGCACTTCCCGGGATCAATGGGGTCAAACCATCGCCATGCTCATTTTATTGTTACTTAACAATGTCCATATGATGAATATTTATATTTTGCTAAACTATAGCAAAATCTTTAAAGACCGCCTATGAAAAATATTTATCAGTCGCCGCGCTTCCGGCCTGCTTACCCGGCATCTGGAGGAGACGTTTGTCACAGGAAGATGTTTCCTGCATATTTTTAAACGGGAAGAATATAACACCTCTTAATGAATGGCTATACCGGCTTCTGCGGCTTTCATTCACTTGGGTATGGTATGGCCGATCCCGGCGCAAGAAGGAAAAATAATACCCCGTGCAACGATTGACAAAAAACCCCGCTCAATGAAAAAGCAACCATATAAAGCCACCGGTTATAATTGAAAAGCAGGAAATGAACCCATGTTACATGAACAAGGGGAGTTGATAGTAAGCATTTCCTACAATATTCCTGATCATGAAGTATAAACTTTTTTTATCGCTGTCACTAATAGCTGCTTTAACGGGATCCTGCAAAAAAGAAGCGCGTGTTGTTTCCCTGACGATTGAAGGAATTACCATGGAGAATTATCCGAAGGTAGACGGCTCTACTTCTACAGATCCGTTGAACAGGTTGATCGCCTGTAAGCTCCTGGGATACAATTACGAATGGGAGCAGGCTGTGTTTATGAATAACCTGTGGTATTTGAAAACGGATCTTCCGCAAGACTTTGTGGCAGAACGTTTAAAATCTTCGCAAACCCACCAGTCGATCATTAACCTGATAGACAAAAAGGCGGACATTATTCTCACTGCCCGTAAAATGTCTCCGGATGAAAAGGAATATGCGGATAATGCCGGTGTGCAGCTGATTGAAACCCCTGTAGCGCTTGACGCTTTTATTTTTGTAGCCAACCTCGAAAACCCTGTAAAATCGCTGACCACGAAGCAGGTACAGGATATTTATATGGGTAAAATAAAAAACTGGAAAGAGGTAGGCGGAAACGATAAAGCTATGAAACCTTATACCAGAAATCAAAATTCGGGCAGCCAGGAATTGATGGAATCATTGGTGATGAAGGAGTTGGAAATGGGAGATCTTGCTGTTGATTATGAGCCTGAGCTGCCCGGCATGTCGCAGGTGTTTTCGAGCATACGGTATGATGTGGATGCGTTGGGATATACCGTTTATTATTACAAGGAGCATATCGTAAGGGATAAAGTGGTAAAGAGCCTGGCTATAGACGGCATTTACCCGGATAAAGGATCCTTACAAAGCCGGAAGTATCCCTTTGTAGCGGAAGTGTATGCGGCCATCCGTTCAGACCTCGATGAAAATTCAATGGCGTATAAGCTGTATAAGTTGCTTCAGACAGCGGCAGGAAAAAGCGTTATCGCTGAAAGCGGGTACCTGCCAAATTAAATGAGCCACTGGACTCATGCCGGGAAGGGTTATAATAGCGCAGGTGTTTAATTGCCCAGGAAGGGATAGTCGCTGTAGCCCCTGGCGCCACCGCCGCCGAAAAGGGTATGCGTATCCGTTATTTCGTTCAGGGGTGCCTTTTTTCTGACCCTTTCAGGATAATCGGGATTTGCCAGAAACTTCCTGCCGAACCCGACCAGGTCAACCAGTCCTTCCTGCAGCAGTTGCTCTCCCTGCTCAGGTGTTTTATTGCCGGTAGCAATAATAGTATTGCCGAACTTTTTCCGGAGGCTTACCCGGAAGTCGTACGGAATTTGGGGTGCATCATCCCAATCTGCCTCAGAGAAATGGAGATACAGGATATCCAGCTGGTTTATTTTTTCTATCAGTAGCATCATCGTGTCCAGTATTTCGGGGTCATCCATATCCTTGAACTTGATAAAAGGCGCTACCCGGAGCCCGGTCTTTTCCCTGCCCACGGCATCTGCCACCGCTTTGGTTAATTCCGCGGCAAAGCGGGTCCGTTTTTCCCCGGTGCCGCCATAGTCATCTGTTCTTTTATTGGAGTTGCTGCGTAAAAACTGATCTACCAGGTAGCCATTTGCGCCATGTATTTCTACCCCGTCAAAGCCTGCTTCCATGGCATTTTTTGCTGCCCGGGAAAATTCAGCGATCACCGTCCGGATATCTGCTTCCGTCATTTCCCGCGGCGTTTCTACGGGCACAAAAGTAGCATCACCATTCGGTGCACCGTCAAAAATATATACATTGGTATTTTTAGCAGCAATGGGAGAGGGCGCTACCGGTTGGAGCCCATTCACCTTGCTGCTGCCCACCCGGCCGGTGTGCCACAACTGCAGGAATATTTTCCGTCCCTGTTGGTGTACAGCATCCGTCACCAGCTTCCATCCTTCTATCTGTTCACGGGTATAAATGCCCGGCGTTCTGGCATATCCCATCCCCTGTAGTGAAACCTGCGTGGCTTCAGCGATCAGGAAGCCGGCGCTGGCCCTTTGCGCATAATAAGCAGCCATCAGTTCGTTCGGCACTTCGCCGGGCTCTGTTGACCGGCTCCTGGTGAGGGGTGGTAACACAAACCTGTTGGGTAGAACGAAGCTTCCCATCGTATAAGGTTCGAATAATTTTATGATCTCCATTGCTGCTGATTTTTACATGCGGGTGATATCTGTTCTTTATGGAAAGATAGGGTATTTATGATTAGTGTTATGTCAATGAAATGTGACGGATACATCTCCTGCAGATTGCACTGATTTTCGCAGAAGCAGCATAATAAAATCAGCACTTATCTGTAATCTGCAGGAAAAGGAGGCAGGCATTATTAAACTGATTTAACACTAGCTCTCATTTTCGTAATATATTTTGTAATATTTTCTGCCGTCACTTTCTATGCCCTTTTCAATCATTTCCTTGTTGCCGTGTATGTATATATGAAAGTTCCGGTCCAGCTTCAATACACTCTTAAATACGCGTGATTGCTTTTTTACTGCCTGTGCTGATATGGCGAAGCTGTCATCCAGTTCCAGCTCATTGCGGTCCAGGTATTGTGTTTCGTAATGCCTGAAGGATTGTATGGTATCGGGATGGTGGAATACTTCATTCTCAAATTCTTCCTTGTCAAACATGTCGTGCGACTTGAAATAATCAATGGAGCGGTTCAGCAGCTCTATCTGGTCTGTTTTATTCACCTGGAATTCTTCTGCAAACTGTTGTGTGATATAATTTTTTGTAATAGATAATATTTCATTGGTCTGGCTGAATTCGTTGCTGACCTGCATGAGTCCTAAAAATTCATCCATCCAGTACTTGGCTTCCTCTCCTTTATTCTGCCTGTCAATAACGCAAACTTCGTATCCGGTATCTGCAGCAACATTAAAGATCAGGCATCCTTTATCAAACCGGTTGATATCCACTCCTTCACGGTATTGCAGTGACAGTGTTTCCCCAATTTCCGTGATTTCGAAAAACCCGGATTTATCTTCTGTTTTAAAAATACCAATTACATCTACAGAGTGGTTGTTATACAGGCAATCTGTAAAAAGGCATATATGCAGTTCGCCGGCTTTGATATTGGGATGAACGGACTTTTCAAACAGGTGTGCCGCAATTTTTCCGGATACTGTTTCAAAAGTCGTATGGTTGTTAAAAATCTCACCTGCAAAGCTGTATACTTCGTTGAATTGAAGGGATGAAGCATGAATGAAACGATACCTGTCCGGCAGCTCCATAAACTTGTTTAGGTAAAAATGACTGAGCTTGCTTTCCAGGTCTTCTGTCAACGGAACGGATCCCGGCGATGAAAATAAGCGCCCGTCTGTATTTTTATTGCCTACAAAGTGTAATGTCAGCGCTTTGAATGATGTATTGCTAAAATTCATGTTTTGGTGAAAAGGTTCAGATAAAGGCGCAAATATAATGTATCGGGGAAGTTAAGAAAAAGCGGTCAATCGTTTTTTCTGGTATACAATTAGTGCTACTCAGGCACTTTAAAAATGACATGATCCTGTAACTTCATCCTGGGTAAAGAATTAAGCGGGATCTCAATTATTAAGCCGTTACAAAAGAATCTGCGTACATCTGGCACGCAAAATCCGCAAAAAAAGCAAAGCCCTGTTGCGTGTCCCACGCAACTCTCCCGGGCTGCTTGTTTTGCGCATACCCTATATGTTATTGGCAGGAAGGAATATTCTAAAGGGTGATCTGCAGCAAAGAGCTACAAAACTGGCAAACAACCAAAAGGTATTGATGGGTTATGCATAATATATCTCCTGGCTATTCCCATGCAGTGCTGGTTTTCTCCTTTCCATATTTTTCCTGTATACCTGCCTGTAGCCGGAGATGTTTGCCCGGGACACGGGTACCTGTAACCGAAGCAGTTCTACCTGCAATTTTAATCCCTGCGCATTCCCTTCCACTTTCAGCACCCGTTTGGTATTTACCAGCCATCCCCGGTGTGTTTTATAAATATGCTCAATACCCTTTAACTGATCTGCTATGTTGGAAAGTGTATTCCGTATGAGGGTTGTCTGCAACTGATCCTGCTCTTCCCAATATATATTCACATAATTATCAAGCGCCTGAACGGCCAGTAACTTATCACCCGGCAACGCCAGCCTGTCACCATGATTTTCCCCTGTTAACACTACATCACATTCATCTGCGGAGACAGGCTCCCCGATTATTTTCGGTGTCTCATTTTTCGTGATATATACATGCTCATCCTGCAAAAAAACTGTTTTGCCTGGTGGTAAAGGGGGGACGGCATGGGCCTTTTTTTCTGTGACGATCGCCGAGATCTGCTGTGCATTATGCAGGTGTTGATGCAGGTACCGGTTATAGGAAATGGTTTCGGTAATGGTGACCGGTATGACACCCAGCATCAGCACCCATTTGAACATGGAGAGATACCAGGATGCCGGCAGGCTTACATTATATATTACCGCGGTTAAAAAACCATTCAGCCATGCAATGCAGATCATCAAAAAAGAAAGGTACAGGATTTGTTTGCCGAGGGTCCATTTCTCCTCGCTGATGCGGGGAATAAGCACTTTAACAAAGAAATAACCTCCGCCCAGGAGTACGACTGTGGTGATGCTGCCATAAAATAAGGCTGTAAAAAACAGCCGCGGGAAGTCGTACAGGTGCAGGTAAAAAGGCTTAAACAGCAGCAGGAACAAAAAAACGAAAGAGCCGTAGGCTAATCCCCTTAGCCGGTACCACCGCCATGTATGGATTGGAAAAGGCTGGTTGATGATATTTAGCTTCATATGCCCTGGTTATTCAGTATAGATTCAGCTTGTAAAGTTATTCAAACATGGTGTTTTATCCCTGCCGTTCATCCCGGAATGCAACCTGTCCCTAAAACTTTGTTATCCGTCCCTTTAACGGATAGCGGCAGAACGGAGATATTAGTTTTGCACCTCTTAACATATAAAGTGAAACTATGTGGCGTAATTATTTTCAAAAAAGTATACTCTTCTCGGCGTTTATCGCCGGTACCATGTTTGCCATGGGGCAGGTACAGACCCTGCGGGGAACAATTTATGATCAACAATCAAAAAAACAGGTAAGCGGCGCTACCATCACCATCCCCGGTACGCAGTTTACAGGGATATCCGATTTGGAGGGAAGGTTTGCTATCCCCCAGGTGCCCGTGGGACGCATATCCATTTGGATAAGTCATGTAGGGTATGAGCCGTTGCAATTATCAAACGTAGTGGTAGAGTCGGGTAAAGAGACGATCCTGGAGCTGGAATTGCTGGAGAAGCTGGTGGTTCAGCAGGAGGTAATCATATCGGGCAGGCGCGGGCTGATCAGCAGGCAGATGGCTACGGTCAGCGCCATGGAGTTCAATGCAGAGGACAGCAGGCGTTTTGCAGGCAGCCGCAACGATGTTGCCCGTATGGCATCTAATTTTGCAGGCGTCAACAGTGTAAATGATGGCAGGAACGATATTATCATCCGCGGAAACTCACCGCTCGGGCTGCTGTGGCGACTGGAGGGAGTGGATATTCCCAACCCTAATCACTTCGGCAGCATGGGCGCTACCGGTGGCCCGGTAGGCATGCTGAACAACAACGTGATCGGGCAGTCTGCATTTTATACAGGTGCGTTTCCTGCACAATTCGGAAATGCTACGGCCGGCGCTTTTGATCTGAATTTGCGTAAGGGCAACAGCAACCGCAGGGAATTTACAGGCCAGGTAGGATTCAACGGGCTGGAGCTGGGCGCGGAAGGTCCTTTCAGTAAAGGATCAAAAGCCTCTTACCTGGTGTACTACCGGTACAGCATACCCGGCTTACTGAAGTCACTGGGTGTAAACGTAGGAACAGGTGCCGCTGTGCCGGCTTATCAGGACCTCAGCTTTAAAATAGACCTGCCTACGGAAAAAGCCGGTCATTTCACATTGTTTGGCGTTGGCGGTAAAAGTCATATTGATTTTAAAGGCGAGATCAAGGATACCAGCAATTTTTACAATGATCCCTACCACGATCTTTACAATGGCACCAGGATGGGGGTTGCCGGCCTGAGGCATACTTACTTTTTTAATAATACCACTTCTTATACGCTTACGCTGGCAGCAGCGGGTTCCAATGTGATCACCCGGCAGGATTCGCTGGATGCCGGTCAGAAGCCGCACAAAAATTACAGGGAGGATGGAAATGAATGGCGGTATGTGGCGAGCGTGGTTGTTAACAAAAAAATTTCGGCCAGGGACAGGATTACAGCAGGGGTAACGCTAGACCAACTGCACTATAAATATGCGGATAGCATCCGGGATGCTGATCATGGTTTCATACCGTTCCTGGCAGAGAAGAACCATACGCACTTGCTTCGCGGGTATGCGCAATGGCAACATCGCTTCAGTCCTGCATTGACATTGAATACCGGGGTTTACTCTCAATACCTTGCGCTTAATGAAAAAGCAACCGCTGAAGGAAGGA
The DNA here is from genome assembly GCA_934502905.1 of uncultured Chitinophagaceae bacterium. Classification (GTDB taxonomy): domain Bacteria; phylum Bacteroidota; class Bacteroidia; order Chitinophagales; family Chitinophagaceae; genus Agriterribacter. The sequence continues at coordinate 137 of CAKSVK010000057.1, read as the reverse complement.
TAGGACTTCGTTATAATACGAGGACCGCGGGCGCCTTTACGGTTGCATCCGGCAACCATAGCCAGATGCAGTCGCTGATGACTTATTTTCATCAAACACGGGTAGGAAACGGGTATGTGCAAACCAACCGCGATCTT
>CAKSVK010000056.1 GCA_934502905.1 uncultured Chitinophagaceae bacterium | reverse complement strand
CGCAACCGGGCTGCGGGCTGCCCCGGCACGTGTCCCCACGCGCCGTTAATCTTTTTGTCATTCCGATACCCGCAAAGCTGGAGAGGAATCTTATGAACCTCCAAGAGATCCCTCTCTCCGGTCGGGGTGAGGGTGTTGTTTTCTGATTTTGGATTTTTAGATTTCTGATGTGGGTGTATCAAAATCAAAGATCCTGTATCTCTAAATCATCACTCTTTTCATCATTCCGATACCAATACCTCATCCAGGGCTGTATCAATGGTAGCATACTTAAATTGATATCCGGCTTCCTGCAGTTTTCCCGGAATCACCCAACGGCTCTTCAGCACCAGCTCGGTTGCTGTACCGATGATTGCAGCGCCCAGGTGTAACATCCAGTAAGGAGTACGCATATGAAACAAGGGACGGATACGCTGGCGCATTGCCTGCATGAATACTTTATTGGAAACCGGGTAAGGGGAGGCGGCATTATATATACCGGTCAGTGAATCGCTCTCCTTCACAAAACAAATGATACGGTACAGGTCTTCGATATGTATCCAGCTGAACTGCTGCCAGCCGTTTCCCTGCACACCCCCCAGCCCAAAACGGGTAAGCGCTTTGTATGGCTTCATTACGCCACCTTCTTTCCCCAGCACGATAGCTGCTCTCAAGGCTACTTTCCGGATGCCGGGCGTTGCCTTCTCAAAGAAGGCGGCTTCCCAGGCTTTGGCCACATTTACAGAGAACCCATGGCCGATCTCACCGGTCTTTTCATCCATCGGGCGATCTTCTGCATGACGGTAGATGGTAGCGGTGCTGGAGTTGATCCACAAAGGAGGTGGGGTAGAACAGGTGTCGAGTATCTGCTGTAATTTTTGTGTGGTGTGTACCCGGGATTCCAGGATGATCCTTTTATTCCTTTTCGTGTAACGGCAGTCCACGGATCTTCCTGCCAGGTTGATAAGCAGGGCAGCCCCTTCCAGCGCCTCCTTTATCTTTTCGTTATCGTTCCAGTGAATGAAATCGCCGCTTCGCGATATGATCAGCACTTCATATCCGTCTGCTGAAAACTTTCGGGTAAGGTACCGGCCGATGAAACCGGTACCACCTGCAATTACGATTTTCTGTCGCATGATGTAATATTTATTTCAAAGTATCCAGGCTGCGCTGCGCATTGAAAGCTCTCTGCCTGGCTGCTCTTTTGCCCCGGAAGAACAGGTACATGTTCAGGAACAGCATGATGCCGAGATAGATGCTGAATCCCCCTACTTTCCCACTCAATACTTCTATTACCTCCTGTGCATTGGAAACAGTATAGTGGATCTCCAGGATGTACAGGGCAAATCCAAGGTTCAACAGGTAAAACCCGATCTTGAATAGTGTGTTGGTGGCTATGGCAATCTCTTCGCGGCCGTTAAAAATGTCTTTCATATACACCAGGCTGTTTTTGAATAAATTTTTGGCGACATAAAAAGTGAGAAAAAGGATGACAGGCAGGTACACCAGGTAGGCGACAACGATTAAATTTTTCATTGTATTTATTTTTTAAAGGTGATAGATCTGTTTTTCAGTTTACGGGACAACAGGAATATGAGAAACATATTGAAGTAGTGTGTAACGGCTAATATTGTTACCAGCGTACCGGTTTTGCCTGCAATAGAACTGATAAGTGTTGCCGGGTTTTCTACCTTTTCCCAGGTCTGGAACTGCAGGATAGCATAACCGGTATTGAACAGGTAATACGCGATCAGGATGATATTGTTGGTCGCATCTGTTTGTTCGGCATTGTTATGAAAAAGGCGGAGAATAAACATCCTGCCGTTTACATAAAATGTTCTTCCTACCCATAAAATAATGTAAAGTGTGATGACCGTATAAATAATATAGGCCAGTATATTGAGATTCATAACTACATGATTACTTTCAGTAATTTCAGCAGCAGCTCACCCCGGTTGGAATTACAGACCTTATCTACCAGCAGGCTCAGTTGCTCACTGAACTGTTGTATTTCGCTGATGGTTTTATGGAATTCTTTTCCTTCCGGTGTTTTATCTTTTTTTGTTTCCGTCTGCAGCTCCTGCAGCACATTGATCACGGGATCAATTTCCTTTTGTTTACGCATCAGCGCAATTTTCAACGCCCATTTCCAGATATCTTTTTCCGCAATAAAATACTCTTTGCGATCGCCGGCAATCACTTTTTTATAGATGATGCCGTAGTCCAGCAACTGCCTCAGGCTCATATTGGCATTTCCCCGTGAAATGGTCAGCGCCTCCATGATCTCGTCTGTAGAAAGCGGGTTATCTGCCACCAGCAGCAGGGCCTGCACCTGCGCTATGGATTTGTTGATGCCCCATTCGGAGCCCAGCGCTCCCCAGGTGTCTATAAATGTTTGCTTTGATGCTTGTAGGCTCATAATGTATAATGTTGACCCAAAGGTATATGTTATTTTCTGAATTTTCAATAATTATTGAAAATTCAGAAAATAAATTAACTTAAGTTATGCCATGTGGGATTTATTTAAATAAAAGAACCCCCCATAGACATGGGAGGTTGTAACGATTGCTTGCCCTATGAAAAAATATGAATATGCTTACAGACTTTCGTCGTGTTGTGTAATGTCCAATCCCTTTTCCTCTTCTTCTTCGTTTACCCGTATGGGGTGGATGATGTCTACCAGTTTAAAGACAATGAATCCCATAATGAATGCAAAAGCTACAGCTATAGCGCATCCCAGCAACTGGGTGAAGAAAAATTCCGTGCCCCCGTATAACAACCCGTCTTTTCCGGCAGGATTGATTTTGGTGCTGGCAAAAACGCCGGTAAGTATCATTCCTACAATGCCGCCTATTCCGTGACAGGGAAAAACATCCAGGGTATCATCTATCCCTACTTTGTTTTTCCAGTGAACCGCCAGGTTGGAAATGATGGCGGCAATGAACCCTATGAAAACGCTTTGGGGAAGTCCTACAAAACCAGCAGCAGGTGTAATGGCAACCAGTCCCACCACTGCGCCGATGCAAAAGCCAAGCGCGGATGGTTTGCGGCCCCTGATTGCGTCAAAGAAGATCCATGAAAGTCCTGCAGCGGCAGATGCGGTATTGGTGTTTGCAAATGCATCCACTGCCAGGCTGTTGGCAGCCAGCGCAGATCCTGCGTTGAACCCAAACCAGCCGAACCATAACAAACCGGTACCCAGTAATACGTAGGGGATCCTTGCCGGTTTTACTGTTTCCCTGTTAACGAGCACTTTCCTTTTTTTCAGAACAATAGCGCCTACAAGGGCGACACAGCCGGCCGACATATGAACCACAGTTCCCCCGGCGAAATCCAGCACACCCATTTTTGCCAGCATGCCATCGGGGTGCCAGGTCCAGTGCGCCAGGGGGGTATATATTAAAATGCTGAACAGCAACATAAACAATACATAAGAGGTAAACCTGATGCGCTCGGCTGTTCCACCGACAACCAGTGCCGGTGTTATAATAGCGAATTTCATCTGGAATAAAGCAAACAGCAGAATAGGAATGGTGGGAGCGCCACCCCACGGAGCATGTGCATTCAGCTTATTCATGAAAAGGAACTCAGAGGGGTCACCTATAAATCCTCCGATAGAATCGCCAAAGGTCAGTCCGAATCCCAGCGCCAGCCAGAGTATGCTGATGAGTCCGGTAGCAATAAAGCTTTGGAGCATGGTAGAGATCACATTTTTTTTGCCGACCATGCCTCCATAGAAGAAGGACAACCCGGGTGTCATGAGCAGCACGAGGGCGGAAGATATTAATACCCATGTGATATCTGCCACATTATATACCTCGCTGCCATCGAAGTCGGCAACCAGGGGCATAAAAATACCTGCAACAGAGAATATGGTCAATAAAACAAAGGGTATAGCGCTGTTTACTTTAGTCATATTAAATGGTTTGATTGTTTGTTCTTTCTTTAAAAAATTTATTCTGTTAGAAGTAAACGATTGCAGCAAGAAGGAAGGTGCCGGTTGATGTAACTGAAGGACTTGTTTCATTTTTTTTGTAGAACACAGGATCTTTAGCGTTATCCAGCCTAAATTCTGGAATAATTATAATGTTTTGGTGTGGCTTGATGTTAACGGATAAAGTAGTCTGGAACACACTGGTATTGATGGCTCCTGTAACCATTTTACTGTCATCAAAATATTCTCCGCGTAATGTCAATCCGAACTTATCCGTTGCGTCTACATTAAGATACAAGGCAGATCCCCACCAGCTATCGGAGTTTCCTCCCTTTGGCTGATAAGATTTTACGGTACCATCGTATCCAAGATTGAATTTCTCCGACAATCTGGCTGTGGCTGTTAATCCAACCTGATGACCGGTTCCGTCTGCCATATCCTTTCCTCCGGCATAGTTTAAAAATGCACTGAAATTTTCGTAAGTGGTATTGAGCTGAGCAAGAAAGTTTTTATTTCCGAAATTTGCACTCACTAAATCGTTGGGATTGGCAATTCCGGCCATCAGTCCAAAATGATCACCTAATCCAAATTCGGCCTTGATGCCCGTATGGGAAAAAGGACCATAGGAAAACATATAACTCATACTATAGTTCCTGTTCAGTTGCGGATCCAGCAGCTCATATCCTACATGGGTGCCAAACTTACCCATCGTCAACTTGATTTTTTCTGTAGGTGAATAGGTTACGTAGGCCTGTTTGATTGCCTGCAATATGCCTCCTTCGGCTTCCGCATAGGAAAATTCCCTGGCCCTTTGACCAAACCCAATATCTACAGTGGCTGATATTTTCCCATTTGTATATTCTCCTTTTACAGATGCCATTCCCAATTCAAACGAGTTTTGTGAATTGGTGAAACTCGTAAGATTGTTATATACAGGGTTATCGTTGCCATCATATGCATTTTTGGGGTTGCTGAAATTGTAACGATAATATGCATCTACGAACCCCGAAACTTTAAATTCGCTTTTTGTAGTCGAATCTTGTGAGTATGCTGTAGAAACTGAGACCGTGACCATCGATAGTGTTAGAAATTTTCTTAACATTGCAGTTGATTTTTAAGTTTTATGAAAGGGTACAGTTGTAGACCTGGTCAGAGGTTTATGATCAACTGTACCTTTTCCATGTAAAGTAGTTGACGAAAGTGTCCTTGGCTAAAGAGTTGCCTGTTCCTCGGTTATTTTTCCGTTGGTATGTACTATCAGGGTTCCCTGCAGGTATTTTTCGTTGTGCTGACTGGCATCAAGCCCGATCTCTTCTTCTTCGGCGCTTACGCGGAGCGGAAGAACAAAATTGATGAACTTGAAGATGAGGAAGGAGACGGTAAAGCTGTAACCTGCCGATATCAGCATGGCTTTTAACTGGGTGAAAAAGAATCCGGGGTTTCCGTAAAGTAATCCGTTGGCGCCTGCTTCGTTCACGGCTGTGGTAGCAAATACTCCTGTGAGCAACATACCCACCATTCCGCCTATCCCGTGACAGGGAAAGACATCCAGCGTATCATCCAGCGTTGATCTTTGCTTGTAATACACGGCAATGTTCGATACCAGCGCTGCGGCTACCCCAATAAAAATGCTTTGGGGAATAGCAACAAATCCTGCTGCCGGTGTAATAGCCACCAGTCCTACAACGGCTCCGATGCAGAATCCGACTACTGAAGGCTTTTTACCCCTGACTACATCAAAGAACATCCAGGCAAGACCAGCCGCTGCCGCTGCCGTATTGGTGGTAGCAAAGGCGGACACTGCCAGGGAATTTGCCCCAAGCGCCGAGCCGGCATTAAATCCGAACCACCCGAACCACAGCAAACCTGTGCCGATCAATACATAGGGAATGTTGGCCGGCGGTATTTCCTTGTGTTCCATATGTGCCTTTCTGCGTTTTAACACCAGTGCACCCGCTAAAGCGGCACATCCTGCGGAAATATGAACAACCGTACCCCCTGCAAAGTCGAGCGCACCCATTTCGAAGAGAAATCCTTTGGGATGCCAGCTCCAGTGTGCCAGGGGAGCATATACAAGAACAGCAAACAAAGAAATAAAGAGAATATACGAGGTAAAACGGATCCGCTCTGCCACAGCTCCTACTACCAGGCCCGGCGTGATAATGGCAAACATTAACTGAAAGACCGAGAATAGCGTTTTGGGTATCGTCGGTGCTCCTACCCATGGCTCACCCGAGGCTACGTCTTTGTAGAACAAATGGGTAGCGGGATTTCCGATAAAGCCACCGATGTCTTCCCCGAAACAAAGACTGTATCCTACGAAGATCCAAAGGACACTTACCACACCTGCGGCAACCACGCTCTTCATCATGGTGGAAATTACGTTCTTACGGTGCACCATACCGCCGTAGAAAAAAGCCAGTCCGGGTGTCATCAGGAATACCAGGGCAGCGGCTACGATCACCCAGGCAATGTCCGGGGCGCTGTAGGTGTCCGCTGCCGCCACATAGTCTGGAACCGGCTTGATAAAAATGGCAGCCAGCGCTATGGCTACCAGGATTACGAAGGGGGCAATCTGCTTTAACGTTCTTTTTGCCATGACTGAGAATTTGATTTTAAAAAAATAAATAATTTGTAATTTTTAAACAAAACTATATATGTTTTGAATAATTTCATAAAAAATTATTTATATTTTAAAATTAATAATTCATTTATTTGAAAGCTTTGATATTTTAAATATGGCGTTAAAGGAGATATTTTTTATTTAAATTATTGATTATCAATAAATAAAATTTTAAACCCAATAATCAGTTTTTAACATTATTAAATAAAATATGTTAATAATTTTAATAAAAAAGCTGCCCATTGGGCAGCTTTTTTATTAAAAATCTCGATTGTTTTATTTTTTTAATTCAGCTATTTCAGCTTTTAATTTTTCAATCTCTGTTTGTTGCGCTTTTATAAGGGCCACCATTTTGTGGGGTAGCTTTTCTTCGTCCAGGACTTTCACTTTTTTAGTGCGATAAGCATTTTTACCATACATATAGGTAACCTCTTTTTCTTTAACCAGTTCAGGGAACATCTGCATGAGTTCCTGCTCAAGTTCATTCGGACCCTGCGAATTTGTTTTAATGTATTTAAAAGAAGGAGCGCCGGTATCTGCCTTTTTCGCAGGCGCTGTATTTTTTGTATACACGGCATCTGGCTGGGCAAAGCTTAAAACGGAATAAGCGGACAACGTAATGAGTAATGTAGATGCTTTAATAGAAAACATATGTATCAGATTTTTAAGTTTTGAATATAAAAACGGACGAAAGTTTACAATAACCTTCGTTATCAATAACAATGATGGCGCATTGCCATAGAAGCAGTGTCAGGACAAATAACGGTTGGGAGGAGGCGAAAAAACCGCGTCAAATGCCGACAGAACGCCATGCATTACCGTCGGACATTGAAGATCATTTTCGGAAGCGAGGCAACCTGCCAGCAAAATATCAAAGGCATGGTGTATATCCCGCGCGATTTCGTTTTCTTTTAATGAATCTTCCTTTTGTTGATTAGAAGATGTTTCCGTAAATGTTTCAGCGAGTTGCTGTTTGGACACAATAATACCCTGCACGATACCACCTCCTGCAAAAGCCAGCAGGAAAAATAGTGCGGTTATCGATTTCATTATTGTGTTCATAGCTACGGCAAAAATAATTTCCAATTTGTTCGTAACCAAGTGAAATCCACTACATCAGGCAGTTTTTTACGGGCGGCAGGAAGCTGATCCGGGATGGGAAAGCCACAGGCTTTCAGAAAAAGCGAAAGGTATGTCGCTGTTGGAATAAATTTTACGTGAAACGGTTAAAAAAATAGAGGAAGACTCGCTTTTTTTAGCGACTACTGAAGGAAAAACATTACAGAAGAAATATGATAAATAATTTGCACTTGTACGGTTTTGTGATTTTTTTAAGAAATCTCCTTAGTCCGCTTTGTTCAACAGGCGGCAGTCTGTTTTCTGCAGTTGATTTTTTATGTATGCGGCTCCTGTAAGGTTTGCAGCAGCTTTATATTTTGCCTGTTGTTTACAGGTTTGTATACAGCGGTTATCCTGTAGCGTTAGTTTCCGTTCCGGATACCGGATCGCTGATTTTTTTGCCACAAGCTAATTAATAACTTCGTTGCTGTTATTATTTAAAAAAGCAAATTCATTATCTTCGGCATAATGAGAAAGAATAAAGGGGTCAAGGCTGGTTTCAGGCTTTGTGCGATTATCATATTGCACGGTTTATTCTTCGTTACACAACTCATTTCCGTCAATCCCTTTTTTCAGCATGCCAGTATTTTTGTTTTTACGCAATCTGTTCCGCAGGAACTGAAGGCAAAAAAGCTGGTGGATGCTACGGGCTTTCAGCAGGAAAGTAAAAATGCGGGGCTCAGGCTGAATAAAAAATTCAGCAATACTGATTTTTTTGAGCTGGCGCCGGAGCCGGGCAATTCGCCATTGCTGCAATACCATATCAAAACAACTTCATTTCTGGTCCGGCAGACGTCAGAGGAACCGGCGGTGGAGAAACAATTGCGGGGACCCCCTGCTGCATAATCATTTCTGTTTGTAATTGAACACGTAATTGTTTTGTCCATCTTAATCTCATGTTTTGATGATCAGATATTTTCTGATGGGTTGCTTTTTATGTACCTGTGTGGTAACAAAAAGTCAATCTTCTTATATAAGGCTTCCGCTGGTGCTGGAGCTGCTGAAGCAAAATGCTCCTTCGCTGGTAAGCGATTCTGTAGCGGTCAATATTTTCCAACAGCAACTGGAGGCCACACGTTATAGCTGGTGGCCGAACCTGCGTGCAAATATGCAGATCGGTGTCGGCACCAATAACAACCTGCCGGGCGGATTTTTTTCGAATGGTCTGGTGCCTTCCAATTCCCGTGTCCGTAACCAGGGGAGCGCCAATACAATACTTACCGACCTGGGGGTGGCGACTTTTGACTGGGAGGTTTACAATTTCGGCGCATTTGATGCCCGCAACCGTGTGGCGGCATCGGACCTGCAGGTGCAGCGATTGAATTATGAACAGTCTAAGTACCAGTTGCAGCAGGTAGGCATAGACGTGTACCTGAAGCTTATACTGCTGAATGAGATGGTGGGCATCCAGGAGCAGACTATTGAGCGGAACAGTGAAATTAAAAAGACGATCCGGGCCCTGGCGATCAGTGGTATAAAAGCAGGAGTAGATACCAGCATTGCAGATGCGGAATTGTCCAGTGCCAGGCTGCTCCGGCTCGATCTTATCAAACAATTCACACAGCTCCGGTACCATCTTTCCTATCTGACGGGACTTGCCGTTGAGTCGATAGCGGTAGACAGCCTGCTGGAGGATAAAATTATTGCCCGCTATATAGCTTTTCTCGAAAAGCAACAGCGGGAAACAGGTGTCCATCCGGTGCTACAATATTTCAGTGCCATGAAAGACAACAGTCTTGAGCGGGAGCAGCAGATCAGAAAGGAATATATGCCCAGGGTGTTACTGCAGGCTTCTGTATGGGGGCGTGGTTCCAGCCTGAGCGCAAAGGATGAGTACCGGCCATTGTACACCGGTGTGGGTATTGAGCGGGTAAACTATCTTGTAGGTTTGGGTATTACCTACAACCTGTTTGATTACAAGAGAAAGCAATTACAGGAAAATACGCAGAAGGCAGCTACGGTTTATGCGGAAAAGCGTCTGGAGGAACAGGAAGCGCTTTTGAAAAATAATATGAAGCAGAATATGATAGAGCTTACCACCGCCTATCACCGGCTGCAGGAAATTCCCAAGCAACTGCAGGCTGCAACCGCTGCTTACCGGCAAAAGCTGGCCTTATATAAAAACGGGCTGACGAATATTATCGAGCTGAATGTAGCGCTTGCTGTACTGTACCGGGCAGAAAGAGATTATGCAGAAGCAAAATTCAATTTCAGCAAAGCGGTTTTTGATCAGGCCATGCTCGAAAATCAATTACCGGCATTATTACAAACCCTAAACTGATTCCATGTCAATAGTAACCGCGGCGCTTAAAAGGCCTGTTAGTACAGTGGTGATCATATTCAGTATGATACTGTTTTCAGTTATCACGGCAATTAAGATCCCGATCGATATATTTCCCAGGTTGAATATGCCTACCGTGTACGTAATTGAATCCTATGGCGGCATGTCGGCACAGCAAATGGAAGGTTTTTTTGCTACCCGTATGCAGGATCAGTTCCTGTACGTAAACGGGGTAAGGAATATTTCCTCGAAAAGCATCCAGGGCGTTACCATCATAAAGCTGGAGTTTTATGAGGATACAGATATGGCAGAAGCCTCCGCCCAGATATCCACCCAGGTGAACCGCGTGATGCGTTATTTTCCACCCGGGTCGTTGCCGCCCCAGGTAGTGCGGTACGATGCGTCGTCGCTGCCGGTTGGGCAGTTGGTATTATCCGCCGAAAGTAAAACCCTGAAGGAAATATATGACCTGGCCTCCACGCGGGTTCGCCCTATGTTTTCCTCCATACCGGGCTTGTCTGCGCCACCGCCGCTGGGTGCCAACTCGAGGGCCATTACCGTGAATGTGGATCCCAATAAGTTGAGGAGCTATAACTTAACTGCGGATGAAGTAGTAAATGCATTGGCGAAGTTTAATGTGATGTCCCCGTCGGGGAATATCCGGTTGGATAATACTACCTTCCTTACAACGATCAATACGTTGGTGCAGCAGATAGAAGAGTTTGCAGATATCCCGGTGGTGACCAAGAACGGGGTGCCGGTGCTGGTAAAAGATATTGCCAGGGTGGCAGACGGAACCGATATTACCGTGGATTATGCGTTGATAAACGGAAAGCGGTCTGTTTATATTCCCATCGTTAAAACTGCGGATGCTTCCACCTGGGATGTGGTGCAGAACCTGAAGGCAAGGTTATCGGAAATAAGGGACCTGCTGCCGGAGGATGTAAATGTAACGTATGAATTTGACCAAAGTGTTTTTGTGGTCAATGCGGTGAAAAGCCTGGTAACGGAAGGAGCGTTGGGCGCTTTGCTGACCGGCCTGATGGTACTGTTGTTTTTAAGAGATTGGCGGAGCAGTATCATTGTGGTGATCACCATCCCGGTATCTATTGCTATAGGTGTGCTGCTGCTGGACCTGCAGGGGCAAACCATCAACATCATGACCCTGAGCGGCCTGGCGCTGGCGATCGGTATCCTGGTAGATATGGCAACAGTCACCATTGAAAACATACACCAGCACCTGGAAATGGGAAAGTCCAAGCGGCAGGCCATCCTGGAAGCCTGCGAGGAAATAACTTTTCCCTTGCTGCTCATCTTGCTTTGTATACTGGCGGTATTTGCACCTGCGCTTATGATGACCGGCGTGCCCCGGGCCATGTTCCTGCCGCTGTCGCTGGCCATTGGCTTTACCATGATCGTGGCTTTTGTGCTTGCCCAGACACTGGTGCCGATATTATCCAACTGGCTGATCAGAGAAGGCAGGTATCAGCACGTGCATAAAACAAATGATGATAAGAAAGATACATTTGAAAAGTTTAAATCCCGTTACCTGAAGGTAGTAGAAAAGCTGATGAAATTTAAAAAACCCGTGGTATTAGCTTATATGATGATCACGGTGGTTTTGGTGGCGGGTGGCTTTTATATGATCGGCAAGGATATGATGCCGAAGCTGAACAATGGCCAGTTCCAGTTGCGGATTAAAGATATAGATGGCACAAGGCTGGAACGGACAGAAGAAAAAGTAAGGCGGGTGCTGCAGATAATTGATACCACGGTCAATAACAACGTGGCCATCAGCTCTGCTTATGTAGGACTGATTCCCAGCAGCTATGGCACCAGCAACCTGTATGTATTTAACACAGGAACACATGAGGCAGTTATGCAGGTGAATTTATCCGGTCATTATAAAGTAAATATGGACGAACTGAAAGATGTGCTGCGCAAAAACATACTCTACAGCATGCCCGAACTGCGCCTGAGCTTTGAGCCTATTGACATGACGGAAAAAATAATGAGCCTGGGCGCTGCAACACCCATAGAAGTACAGATAGCGGGAAAGGATATGAAGGAGATAGAAACGCATGCCTATAAGGTGCTGGACAAGCTGAAGGAGATACCCTTCCTGAGAGATGTGCAGATTGCGCAACCGCTGAAATTTCCGGTCGTGAATATTACCCTTGACCGGTTGAAAGTATCACAGTTCGGACTGAATGTACAGGAGATAGCCCGCTCTGTTACAGCCAGCACTTCGTCCAGCCGTTTTACGGAAAAGAATCAGTGGCTGGATGAAGAAAAGGCATACACGTACCAGATACAGGTGCAGATACCGGAATACGTGATGAACAATATGGACGAGCTGCGGGAGATACCGCTGGTGCGTGGGCAAAGCAGCCCTGTACTGGGGGATATCGCCAGCTTTCATACTATGTATGTGCCGGGGCAATATGACCGCGCCGGGCCGAGACGTATCCTCACCGTAAGCGCCAATATCCATAAGGAGGACCTTGGGAAAGCAACGGCAACAGTGGAGCGAAAGCTGGATGAAATAGAACATACACCGAGGGGAGTGATCGTGCAGGTAACCGGTATGAGCAGCTTGCTGAAAGATACTTTTTCCAGTCTTGAGTCGGGATTGATGTTCGCAGTGGTGGTCATCTTTTTATTACTGGCAGCCAACTACCAGTCCTTTAAATTATCGCTGGCGGTTTTATCCACGGTTCCGGCGGTGATCCTCGGGTCTCTTACCCTGCTGCTGCTGACAGGCTCTACACTTAACCTGCAGTCGTATATGGGCATGATCATGTCCACCGGTGTATCAGTAGCCAATGCCATTTTAATCGTGACCAATGCAGAGAAGCTGCGGCTGCAGCATGGTGATGCCACCCGGGCTGCAATAGCAAGCGCCGGTATAAGAATGCGTCCTGTTTTAATGACAAGTATTGCCATGATAGCGGGAATGACGCCCATGGCGTTGGGAATGGGAGATGCCGGCGAGCAATCGGCGCCGCTCGGGCGTGCTGTAGTGGGCGGACTGGCAGCTTCTACTTTTGCAGCGCTGTTTGTGCTGCCGCAGGTATTTGCCTGGCTGCAGCGAAAAGCCGGAAGAAAATCCCCTTCATTATTACCTGAAACAAGCAATGAATCACAATTATAAATTACGGATATGAGCGTTTACAAATTTCTGAGCTATGCGACATTTTTACTGGTGCTGGCTGCCTGTAAGCAAAAGCAGCAACCTGTGGATATGACGGGTGCCGGTAAAGTACTGGATAATAAAAGTAAGTATGAGATCGGCGCCATCGTGGAGCAGCCGCTTGCCAGCTATGTAAAGCTGCCGGGCCAGTTGAAGCCTTTTGAAGAAGTGAATATCTACGCGAAGGTGAACGGGTTCATCAAATCCGTTAATGTAGACCGGGGCAGCCTTGTAAAAAAGAACCAGATGCTGTTGGCACTGGAGGCGCCCGAGCTGGAATCGCAGGTACAGGCGGCTATGTCAAAATTTACACATGCGCAGGAAAATGCGGCGGCCAGCCGGGATAAATACCGGCGTTTGCTGGAAGCTTCCAAAGAAGTGGGCGCAGTGGCGCCGCTGGACCTGGACAACGCTTTGTCGAAAATGAAAGCGGACGACGCAGTGGTCATGTCGGAGAAATCGAATATGGAAGCGATGAGTAACGTGAAAGGATACCTGCAGGTAACGGCTCCTTTTAATGGTGTTATTATCCAGCGAAACGTATCTGCCGGCACCTTGGTGGGACCCGGAAGCAAAGCCGACCTGCCTTTGCTGGTGCTGCAGCACCTGGAAAAATTAAGACTGGAAGTGTTTATACCCGAAGCGTATGTGGATAAGGTAGATCTGAAGAGTCCTGTAAAGTTTACTTACAATGCCATGCCGGGTAAAGAGCATACTGCAAAGATCAGCAGGTCGGCTAATGCGCTCAGCAGCCTCCGGTCCGAGGCTATCGAGATCGATATTCAAAACAAGAGCCAGCTTCTGAAACCCGGTATGTATGCAGAAGTATATATCCCGCTTTTATCGAGCGCCAGCTCCCTGCTGGTTCCCAACCATGCAATTGTGCGTTCTACAGAACGGCAATATGTTATTAAGATTGAGGACGGTAAAGCTGCTTACAGGGATATACAGGTCGGACTTACCGCCAATGATTTTATGGAGATCTTCGGCGACCTGCATAACGGGGATGAGATCATCCTGCATGCATCCGATGAAATAAGGGAGGGGACTACTGTGAAATAGGATTGCCTGCGGACGGATCAATAAGGTGCATTTGAGGAATATTTATCCGGGAGACCATTGGGATAAAGCAACACGGAGTGTTGATATTCTTTTACTTCGCAGGGATCTTTTGATAGGTTGAGGACTGCCTTTCCTGTCGCAACATTCTTGTAGCCCGAGCATACACCGCGCATGCAAAGCCCTCGAAAGAAGGATAAAGATTCGTGAATACCGGTGTCTTTCTGTAGAGCCAATGCCCCGGGTGCGGGAGGTAACTTCTTAATGTTCCTTAAACGCTTAATGGTTCAACGATACAAGGAAAAGGAGACGGGGTTGATCGAAACTGTATTATTTTACATATTTTCAGGCCCTTATGCATACAGACCTGAAAAGATTAGGCAGAACCCGGTGGGCAACAAAGTTGATTTTTTTAGTTTGCGGATTAGGTGTATCCAGTTGGGCGCCGATGGTACCTTATGCCAAGGATCGTTTGGCGATGCACGATGCGCACCTGGGTATCCTCCTGTTGTTTTTAGGCGGCGGCGCCCTGGTGATGATGCCCGTTGCCGGTATGTTGGCCAACCGGTTCGGCAGCCGTATCGTAATATTGTTTTCCGCGCTGATCATCGCCCTGATGTTACCGTTGCTGCTGATATTGGATTCCGGTACTACGATGGCGGCTGTCCTGCTGCTTTTCGGTGCGGGCATTGGTTCTATTGATGTAGCTATGAATGCCCATGCCGTGCAGGTGCAGAACCTGTATGGTCGCCCGATCATGTCTTCTTTGCACGGATTGTACAGCGTGGGCGGATTGCTGGGAGCGCTTGGACTTGGATTGCTTATTAAATTCGGGCTGGAACCTGTTCCTGCAGCCATTGGCATATCCGTATTATTGGTCATGATTGCTGTCAGCCAGTTTAAATACCTTTTCAGCTTTACGGAAGAGAAAGCTGTGATCGGGCAGTTTTACAAGCCACCGCCTGCCGGGGAGAACAATAACCGGCTTTCGTGGCTGAACGGGGGCGTAGTATTTTTGGGATTGATGTGTTTCGCAGTTTTCCTGTCGGAAGGGGCTGTACTGGACTGGAGCGCTGTTTTTTTGCGGGACGATAAGGGCGTAAGTCCGGAATTTGCAGGAGCCGGTTATGCTGCATTTTCTATCGCGATGGCCTTTGTCCGTTTAACCGGTGATAAGCTGGTGGAGCGGTGGAATAACAAAACAATGGTGGTAGGTGGCAGCCTGATCGCGGCCCTTGGATTTGCCATTACTATTGTAAGCCCGGGGCTGTATGGCGTATTGTCCGGATACGTGTTATTAGGAGCAGGTGCGGCCAATACTGTTCCGATATTTTTCTCGGATGCAGGCAAGCTACCCGGTATACCGCCCACGGTCAGTATTCCTGTAGTAACTACCCTGGGGTATGGCGGGCAGCTTGCAGGACCTGCTTTGCTGGGTATCGTGGCGCATCAGTTTTCTCTGGCGATAGCATTCGGATGTCTGGTCGCCTTGCTGATACTGGTAGCTATAGCCTACCTGCTGAAGAAATGATCTGGATATATACAGGCTTCTGCCTGTATTTTATTATTCTTTGGCTGCATTTGGACATATATTTTACAGCAGATACTTTGTTTGTGGAGTGGTACATATTTATATTTGTTTTTTCCCGGTTTTATACTGGAATAAGATCAGCCGGGTAATTTCTATCAGGAAACATTAAAACCGGGTTATTCATGAGATATCTGACCATATTAATGATTGTTTTGGGGATAGGCTGTCTGGGCAAAAAAGAACAACCTAATGAGCTGACAAAGGCGGAGGCAGAGGAGGGGTGGGAACTGCTGTTTGATGGTGTTTCAACAGGCGGATGGCATATATACAACAAGGGTGAGGTTCCGTCAGCATGGACGGCAATAGACGGGGAACTGGTTTGCCGGACCGGCAGTGATTTCCCACATGGCGACCTTGTTTCAGATAAGGAATACGAGAATTTCGATCTGAAGTTTGACTGGAAGATAACGGAGGGAGGTAACAGCGGCGTTTTTATCAATGTGGCTGAAAAGCCCGACAATCCTACCGCCTGGGCTTCCGGTCCCGAATACCAGCTGCTGGATTTTTCCCACCAGGATTTTGAGGTGACTACGAAAAAAACAGGTGGTATCTTTGGTTTTCCCTGGCAGGGCGCTGACCTAAAGCTGGAGCCTGCCGGACAATGGAACCATTCCAGGATCAAACAACAGGATGGAAAAGTGGAATTTTATCTCAACGAGATTTTGACTACCCGTCAGGATTTTAAGGCTGGAGAATGGCCGGATATGATCGCTCAAACTCACTTTAAGAACTTCCCGGATTTTGGCAGGCATACCAGGGGGCATATTGTACTCCAGGATTGGGCCAAGGGAATTTCGTTCCGGAATATCAAAATAAAAACGCTTTAGCTTATCACCGGTGCTACCACCGGATTTAAAACCTGCGAAATGAAAATAGCGTTCTTTTCAACACAGCCCTACGACAGGATATTTTTTGACAAATACAACAAAGATTACGGGTTCGAAATTGATTATTTTGAAACCCATCTGGGACCGCATATTGCAGGCATTGTAAAAGATGCCGGAGCCGTTTGTGCCTTCGTAAATGACAAGCTGTCCGCTCCTGTTTTAGAAACGCTTGCGGCTAACGGTGTCAAATGGGTAGCGCTGCGCTGTGCAGGATTTAACAACGTGGACCGGGAGGCGGCTGAAAGGCTTGGCATAAGGGTGTGCCGTGTGCCTGCTTACTCGCCGGAGGCAGTGGCGGAGCATGCATTGGCGATGATACTGACTATTAACCGGAAAACGCATAAGGCTTACAATCGTGTAAGAGAACAGAATTTTTCCCTGAATGGATTACTCGGCTATAACCTTAACGGGAAGACCGTGGGTGTGATCGGCACCGGTAAGATCGGAAGATCATTCATTAAGATCGTGCAGGGGCTGGGCTGCAATGTGCTGGCTTTCGATCTGTACCCGGACGAAAGCCTGAAAGATGTATCCTATGTCAGCCTTGATGAGTTGCTGAAGCATGCCGATATCATTTCCCTTCATTGTCCGTTAACGGAGGAGAACCATTATCTGATCAACAGGGAAACGATTGACATGATGAAAACAGGTGTAACGATCGTAAACACCAGCCGGGGCGGACTGATCAATACGGCAGACATTATAGAAGCCCTGAAAAACAAAAAGGTTGGCAGCCTTTGCATAGACGTATACGAGCAGGAAGAAAAGCTTTTCTTCAGGGACCTCTCGGCCAGCATCATTGAGGATGATAACATCCAGCGCCTCATGAGCTTCCCCAATGTACTCATAACTGCACATCAGGCTTTTTTCACAGAAGAAGCCCTGTCAGAAATTGCACAGACAACACTGGACAGCATTTTCCGCTTGTCCGAAGGTACCATGCCGGACAAATCGCCTGTAATGCTGGTGTGATATTGCCTTATTTGCCGCTTATCCACAGAAGCTCCGTAACACCGGGTTATTTTGCAGGGAAGTTCTATTTTTACAGTAGCGCAACAACTGCCGGATTTTACCATATGAAAATAAAATGGCTGCTACTATACCTGCTGTTAATAACAGTTGTTAACAGCACTGCTTCCGACTCGATTGCAATAAGGTACCTTGGAATTGAGCAGGGACTGTCTAATAATTCCATTACATGTATTTACCAGGACAGGAAAAATATTATGTGGTTTGGTTCTTACGATGGACTGAACAGGTATGACGGGTACCAGGTAAAAGTTTTTAAGAAGCAACCGGGAGACGATAATACACTCGTTTTCAATCGTATTACTTCCATAGCCGGTGATACAGACAACAGGATATGGATAGGGACAATGGAAGGGGTGAGCATATTCGATCCCGTATTGTCGAGATTTTCTACGGCAAAATTCCGCGATGCACAGGCAGGACAAACCGTGCCGGTGCGGGGGGTAAATACGGTTAAAAGCGACCGATCCGGAGATGTATTTATCGGATCTTTTAAAGACGGGCTGCTTGTTTACGAAAGGAAAAAGGATTCCATTATACAGGTTTCATTTAATGGAGATGTGAATTATGAGGTGACATCTGTGGACGTGGATGAAAAAAATACAATATGGCTGAATATTCGTGGTGCAGGTGTATGTCGGTATGATAAAGACAACGGAACTATCTCGGTATTCAACAGCCATATCAAAAACGGTACGGCCCTTAAAAGTACGAACGATGATGTAGTGTTCGTGGGCACTGATAACGGCTGGGTATTCGAGCTGGGAAAAAACGGGCATACCGTTACACAGATCGCGTCTACAGGTTATAAGATCATGCAGTTTTTGCTACAGCCTGATGGCAAGCTCTGGGTAGGAGCAGACGGCTATGGCATATCGATATTTGACCGGTGTACCCGTAAGCTGGAAACCTTTGGCGTACACGATAACAGGCGGTTATCCAGCGCTGCCGTACACGATATTTATATCGACCGCGAAGATCGCATATGGGTGGGAACATTGCGGGGCGGCATTAATATCCTGGAAGCGCAGACTTCCCGTTTTAAAACGATCCGGCTCAACCCGGAAGACCGTAATTCCCTGCCCAGCAATTTCGTTTCTTCGTTCTGTGAAGATGATCATCATAATATCTGGATAGGAACAGATGGAGGTGGGTTAAGCTATTGGGACAGGAATCGGAATATTTATACAAACTACCGGCATGACCCCGGCAACAGCGGTTCCATCAGCGGAAACCTGGTCACTTCCCTGTTAAAAGATCATAAGCAGGACCTATGGATCTCGACCTGGGATGGTGGGGTTTGCAGGCTTGACAGAGCGTCACAAACATTTGAACGATTTGATTGTTTTAATACCTCCTATAACCGGCTTGACAAAAATGTATGGAAGCTGTTTGAAGATAAGGAGAACAATATCTGGGCTTCCACTTTTAGCACGGGCAGCCTGTACCTGTTCGACAGGAGGACGAACACCTTCCGGTTGTTTGATGAAAACCTTCCCGAGATCCTTACCATTATCGAAGATAAAAACGGAACAATGTGGGTGGGCGATATGACCACATTGATAAAAATTGATAAAAGAAACAAGCAGCATACCCGCTTCCGTATAGGCAACAGGGTCCGTGCTATTTATGAAGACAGATCCGGCAGGTTTTGGGTAGGCACAGAAGATGAAGGGTTGCTCTTGTTTAACCGGGAAAACGGTACCTACAAAAGATTTTCGGAGAAGGACGGGCTTTGCAGCAACGTTATTCTGAATATACTGGAAGATAACGCAGGCAACCTGTGGATGAGCACTTACAACGGCGTGACAAAATTCAACCCGACCACTCAAAAGTTCACCAACTATTCTCAGTCGGACGGACTGCAGAGTAACCAGTTCAGTTATAATGCCGCACTGGTTTTACAATCCGGTGAAATGATGTTTGGCGGCATCAGGGGCATGAATATTTTTTATCCGCAGCATATCCGCAGAAATAACCCTGCTTCGCCGGTTGTTATTTCGGATATCAGGATCAACAATCTTCCCCTGGAGGAAGCCCGGCGTTTCATCTCTAAATATAACTCCAGCGAAATTGAGGAGTGAATCACCGGTGTCCCCCAACTAACTACGCTACTTTCCCGGAGCCGCGTCGCCCCAAAAGAAGGAGATTCCCCA
>CAKSVK010000055.1 GCA_934502905.1 uncultured Chitinophagaceae bacterium | reverse complement strand
CGATAAGAGCATCACTGCAGACGACCTGTTTTAATATAGAAATCCTAAAATTCAATACGAACTAAACCAACCAATCAATTACTAACCCCTTAAAACATTTTTTAACATGGAAATAGTAGATCCGATGATTTCAAAAGAACCACTTACAGAAAAACTCTGGTGGAAAAATGAAGAGAGTGAACAAATTTTAAACAGGGGTTACCTGTTAAAAGGAGAAACGGTAGAAGGTGCGATAGAAAGAGTGTGTAAGGCGGCGGCGCAACGTTTATACAAACCTGAGCTGGCGGAGGCCTTTCAGGAAATGGTAGAACGCGGCTGGATGAGCCTCAGCTCTCCTATCTGGGCGAATATGGGAACCGAAAGAGGGTTGCCTATTTCCTGTTTCAATGTGCACATTCCTGATAATATTGAAGGGATCACCCATAAGCTGGGAGAAGTGATCATGCAAACCAAGATAGGAGGGGGCACCTCTGGATATTTCGGGGGGCTCAGGGGAAGAGGCAGCGCTGTAACCGATAATGGTAAAAGCAGCGGTGCTGTTAGTTTCATGCGCCTGTTTGATACGGCGATGGATACGATCTCCCAGGGTGGCGTACGCCGCGGTGCATTTGCCGCCTACCTGGACATTGATCATCCGGATATTGAGGAATACCTGCAGATCAAAAATATCGGGCACCCGATCCAGAACCTCTTCTTTGGAGTGTGTGTGCCGGATTACTGGATGCAGGATATGATAGAAGGCGACGCCGCCAAGCGGGAAGTATGGGCCAAGCTGCTGGAAAGCCGCCAGCAAAAAGGTCTTCCTTATCTCTTCTTTACCGATAACGTGAACCGCAACCGCCCGCAGGTATATAAAGACCTGAACCTGACCATTAATGCCAGCAATCTCTGCTCTGAGATCATGCTGCCGTCCACAGACGATGAGTCGTTTATCTGCTGCCTGTCGTCCATGAACCTGGAGCTGTATGACGAATGGAAAGATACTGATGCGGTGAGACTGGCTATTTTCTTCCTGGATGCGGTATTGCAGGAATTCATCAATAAAACAGATGGCAACCACTACCTGTCCAGCGCCAATAAATTTGCAAAAAGGCACAGGGCGCTGGGATTAGGCGTATTGGGCTGGCACTCTTACCTGCAGCGGAATATGATCCCGTTTGAAGGGCTCAGGGCCAAACAACTAACGGCCCAGATCTTTAACGATATTAAGGAAAAGTCCGAAAAAGCCACTATGGACCTGGCAAGAATTTACGGAGAGCCGGAAGTGCTGAAAGGATATGGCAGAAGAAATACCACTTTGCTGGCTATTGCGCCTACTACCTCTTCTTCTGCTATCCTGGGGCAAACCTCTCCCGGCATAGAACCTTTCAGCAGCAACTATTATAAAGCGGGACTGGCAAAGGGGAACTTCATGCGCCAGAACAAATACCTGAAGCAATTGCTGGAATACAAAGGCATCGACAATGAAGATACCTGGCGCAGCATTATGCTGAACCATGGCAGTGTACAGCACCTCGAGGGGCTGACGAAAGAGGAGAAATCCGTATTCAAAACATTTAAGGAGATCAGCCAGTTGGAGATCATTCAGCAGGCTGCTATCCGCCAGCAATACGTAGATCAATCCCAGAGCCTGAACCTGAACATACCTTCCAACCTGCCGGTGAAGGATGTAAACAAGCTGATGATAGAAGCATGGCAGCTGGGCGTAAAGACCCTGTATTATCAAAGAAGCCAGAGTGTTTCAAAAGAGCTTGTTACAAGCCTGGTGACCTGCGTAAGCTGCGAAGCGTAGTACAATAAGGAATACATTTTGAAAGCCGTTCCGGGATCCCGGGACGGCTTTTTTGTGGAGAGGTCCGGATGCAGTTTTCAGGACACAGGGTTAGCGGCAGGTGGCCAGACATTAATTGTAGTAAGGAGATGCGGCTTGGCAGTCTTTCAGGATATAGGTCGGATATAGATCGTAAGTTATTGTTGCAAAACCTGACAGGCGCCTGTATCTTACCACCTGTTTTGCCGACGGTTATCACCGCACTGCCGGGCCTTTGATCCCGGTAACATTCGCATCATCGATGCCGTAACACGGCGAAATATGAATTTCGCTCTGTAAAAGTTATGTGGAGGGAATGCAACCTGGATTCATTCGTTCCGCCCCTGCCTTAACTGCCGAACGATGTTCAGGCAGACGGGATGTTATCATAAAAAAAGAGGCTGCCGGATTGAAGGGCAACCTCTTTTTATAATCGAAGTACTATTGTTTAAAACCTGAAGGAAGCAGTTACTACAAAGTTCCGCGGTGGAATAGGGTTGATGCTGTAGTTTTCATGCACATAATAGCTGAAGGTGTTGGTTACATTGGCCACCTTGGCGATCAGGGACCATTGCCTGTAAGAATAACCTGCGGAAACGTCAAGTGTGGTAAAGCTTTTTACCTCAAACACCCTGCTGTTAACATAGATCTCTTTTGTAGTTGGGTTCTGCGCGTATACGGAATTCCATCCGGCATTGCGTTTACCTACATAATACACACCTGCGCCGAGCTTAAAGCCTTTTAAGACGCCGCCGGGGAAAGTAAAGAATGTGGTAGCGTTCGCAGTATGCGCCGGGTTGTTTACCAGGCGTTCTCCTTCTACATAACTGCCAACCTTACCCGAAGTTTTGCTGTAACGCATTTTGTTATAGCTGTAACCTGCTAAAATGGTCCACCCCCTTACCGGCTGCCCTTTCAGATCTATTTCAATACCATCGCTGGTAGTTTGCCCGCTGAGCTCACGGATGTTGGAATTGTTGTTTTCGTTACCATCTTTATCGAACAGCGCCATTTGGGCCAGGTTGTTGTTAATGATGCGGTATAAGGTCAGGTTAGCGTTCAGCTGGCCGTTAAAGAAATCATTTTTTATACCTACCTCAAACTGATCAATGATAGAGGGTTTTAAGGCATCGCCATAGATATCCGTTACGCCCGCAGAAGAGTTAGGGCTAAAAGAGTTGGAGTAGCTGGCAAAAGCGGTAGTATTAAGGGTCGGCTGATATACCAGGCCCACGCGTGGTGAGAATGCTTTGTCAACAAATTTTTTCCCATAACCCAGTGAGTCGTTTTTCAGCAGGTAGGTAGTTCTGGTAGCATCTGCCTGCTGCATAGACCACCGCACCCCTGCCAGCACCTTAAACTTTTCTGTCAGGGTGATCAGATCCTGAACGTATACGCCAAAACGTGAGAGAGGAACCCTTGCAGAGGTATTCCATTTCCAGTCGGCCGGCATGTCGGTACGGGCCACGTATGCGTTCGGATCCACCAGGCTGATGGTATCGTAAAAGCTGGAGCTGTTATAAGTGGAACTGAGGTTAACGGTCTTGTATTTTTCTGCGTCGGCACCCACCAGTATCTTATGACCGATCGTACCGGTTTTAAATTCCCCGTTGATATTTACCTGTCCGTTAAAATAATCTTCCTTGCTGTTTGTTTTGCCAAGCGGTCTCCTGAATTTTCCGTTTACATCTGCCTGTACTCTTTCAAGAGAAAAATAGTCTCTTTCATAATTTTGATACCCTACCAATGCATTGACCTGCCAGTTGTCATTCAGCTTATGATTTACTTCTGCCGAGGCTGTAGCCTGTGTTGTTTTTGCGTATTGCCAGGGGGCACCAAAAAAAGCCGACCTTTTTACGGGGGATATGGTTTTACCTCCATATACATTAACGGCGTCACTCATTGTGCCGATACCGAAATCGGGAGTAAACTTATGCTGCAGGTAGTCGCCCTGAACGATCAGCCTTGTTTTTTTGCCGAGCTTGAATAACAGGGAGGGATTTACATAAATACGCTCGGAGTTTACAATATCCCGGTAGCTGTCTGCCTTTTCGTAGCTTCCGTTGAGGCGGTAAGCAACGGACTTGCTGATGGGACCATATATATCAATCGTAGGCTTGTATAAGCCAAAGCTTCCCACACGCATATTTATTTCACCGCCGAAATTGAAGCGGGGCTTTTTGGTAACCATGTTTACAATGCCGCCGGGAGCTACGTTTCCATATAATAAAGCTGCCCCGCCTTTCAGCACCTCAATGCTTTCAATAGCGCTCATCTCCGGCATGGATCCGCTGTTTACCCTGAAGCCATTTTTAAAGGTATTGTTAGCGCCCATATTGTAGCCGCGTGCATAAAATGTTTCCTGTGTGCTGGCGCGTGCGCCTCCCAGGTAAACTCCGTTTACATTCTTTATGACATCACTCAAACGCTGAGCCTGCTGATTTTCTATGGTAGACTGACCTATGATGGTAACAGCCTGTGGCAGGTCCATGATAGGTATACCTGCTTTTCCAATGGTAGCGGTCCCTTTGTTAATGCTGCCGCCAATGCTGATGACTACCTCCTCCAGTTCCCGGGCGTTTAAGGACAGTTTATACTCGAAAGCATTGTTATTATCAGGCGGAACCACCACAGGAACTTCCTGGTTGTTACCCCTTTCAAATGAATATACCAGGATATAGTTTCCATAAGGAATATTCCTGAACTCAAAATACCCGTTATCGTCGGTAGTAGTGTATTTTTTTTGTCCTTTTATGCTCACATTCACGCCTGATACCGGCGTGCCCTGCGGAGTAGTGATGTTACCCTGTATGTTACCCAGGTTTGCTTCCTGGGCGCCGAGCCAATAATTGCATAGAATGATCTGTACCAGAAAGAGTATTAATCTTTTCATATATATCTTGTCTTTATGTTTGCGCCGCAAAGCACGTAATTATTATTTTTTTACAATTACGCAATCGGGAAAAAAGAATTACGTGATCGGGAAAAACAGACGCCGATGAATATTGGCAATGACCGGGTAAAAGTGTATTCTGATATGGCAATATAGGCCGGGATCCGGGTGTCGGGATATGGCAAACAGCCAGATTCCGGTGAACATAGTAGCATCTATTGTGAATTTATTTACCATTTGATTAGTATTAAAAATCTTACCTTTAATAGTCTGTGGAATGGCGTATATATGCAGATACGGGATCCGTTCCATGGTCAGCCTGAAAGCCGGAAACAGTAAAGGGAGTGACCAAAAAGGAGAAGTGTTATTGACAGGTCTCCGTTGTGTAGCGGGCTTTAGGTCAGCCTTAGCCCTTCCCTGTTGAGCAGGCATCCGGATATTATAAACGATTGTGTACGGATGAAAAAGATTTATCTCATTATTGCCCTGTGTGTGATTGCTGTAGCGGGCATTTTTTTCTTCAGGAATGTTTCAGCCGGCGATGCGGATGCCGGAAGCGGTAAGATCAGCTACAATTTCCAGGTGCGCCCTATTCTTTCCGATAAATGTTTTGCCTGTCACGGGCCGGATGCCAACAAGCGCGAGGCAGGGTTGCGGCTGGATATGGAGGAAAGTGCTTATGCCGCGTTGAAAGAGAACCCCGATGCCTTCGCCCTCGTACCGGGAAGCCCGGAAAAATCAGCTGTATACCATCGTATCAGCACAATGGATACAGCCATTATAATGCCGCCTGTTTCCAGTAATCTTACACTGACCTCTTCAGAAATTGCGATCATCAAAAAATGGATAGAGCAGGGTGCAAAATATGAGCAGCACTGGGCCTTTGCGGCTCCCGTATCGCCGGAGCTTCCCAAAGTGAAAGACGGGGAGTGGCCGAGGAATGAGATCGATTATTTTGTGCTCTTCAATATGGAGAGGCATGGGTTGGAGCCTAATCCGGAAGCAGATAAGGAACGGTTGTTACGGAGGATCAGTCTAGATATTACAGGCCTGCCACCTACGCAGGAAGAAATAGAAACCTTTTTGAATGACAAAGCGCCGGATGCTTACGAGAAAAAAATAGATGCATTACTGAGCCGTCCGTCCTATGGTGAAAGAATGGCCATTCCCTGGCTGGACGTGGCACGGTATGCAGACTCGCATGGTTACCAGGATGATAATTACCGTACGCAATGGCCATGGCGAGATTGGGTGATCCATGCTTTTAATGAGAATATGCCGTATGACCGGTTCATTACCTGGCAATTGGCCGGCGACCTTATACCGGATGCAACAAAAGAGCAGATACTGGCAACAGGTTTTAACCGTAATCATAAGATCACAGAAGAAGGCGGCGTAATTGATGAGGAATACCGGGTGGAATACGTGACGGACAGAACCAATACGCTGGGTACTGCCCTGCTCGGCATGACAATGGAATGCGCCAAATGCCACGACCATAAATACGATCCGTTTTCACAAAAGGAATATTTCCAGCTTTCCGCTTTTTTCAACAATATCCGGGAGGTAGGATTGGAATCTACGGTCGGGGGACAGGAGACTTTTGCTAAAAATCCGCGGATGGATATTACGAAGGAAGACCTGGAAGGCGTGTTGAATTTTATGAACAGGGCAGACACCCACAAGCTGCAGGTGTCCGTAATGAAAGACCTGGATACGCTCCGCAAAACATATGTCTTGCTGCGGGGGGTATACGATCAGCATGGCGAAGAGGTGTCGGCTGCCACCCCGGCATCTATTATGCCGTTTGCAGATAGCCTGCCTAAAAACAGGCTGGGGCTGGCAAAGTGGCTGTTTGACAAAAAGAACCCGTTAACGGCAAGGGTATTTGTCAACCGTGTCTGGCAGGAAATATTCGGAAGAGGCATTGTGGCCTCCTCCAACGACTTTGGCATGCAGGGCGACCTGCCTTCCAACCCTGCGCTGCTCGATTGGCTGGCGGTGGATTTCCGGGACAACGGATGGGATATCAAGCGATTGGTGAAGCAGATATATAGTTCCGCCACTTACCGGCAGTCGTCTGCCATCAGCCCGGAGAAGCAAAAAGCGGATCCGCAGAATATTTATTTATCCTATGCGCCGCGTATCCGTATGAATGCCGAGATGGTCCGCGATATGGTATTGTTCAGCAGCGGCTTGCTGCAACCTGTTATCGGAGGTCCCAGCGTAAAGCCGTACCAGCCGCCCGGACTTTGGGAGCTGGCTACATCGGGGCGGGGACTGCTGGCAACTTACAAGCAGGATAAGGGAGATAAATTATATCGCAGGGGGATGTACACTTTTATAAAACGGACTGTGCCGCCACCCAGTATGATGATATTTGACGCCAGCAACCGGGATCAGTGCGAAGTAAAGCGGAGCAGCACCAATACGCCGTTGCAGGCGCTTATTATGATGAATGACCCGACGGTACTGGAGTCGTCTGTAGCCCTGGCGGACCAGCTTATGTCAAAAGGCGGGGATACCGAAGCATTGATCCGCAATGCGTTCATGCGTATTGTGAACAGGGTACCTTCTG
Source organism: uncultured Chitinophagaceae bacterium (assembly GCA_934502905.1). GTDB lineage: Bacteria > Bacteroidota > Bacteroidia > Chitinophagales > Chitinophagaceae > Agriterribacter. Next base: position 12,696 of record CAKSVK010000055.1, on the reverse strand, counting down.
CCCGGGAAACAGATCTGCTTGTTGATTACTATAAAGAGCAGCAGCAATATTTTGCAGAACACCCGGAGAATATCGGGAAGACGATACAGGTGGGGGAATATAAGCCGAAAAATAATGCTACGGCAGCGTTGGCTACTATGGCAACGGTGCTGCAGGTCATCTATAATATGGATGAGGCAATAACAAAAACATAGTGTTATGGAGAAAGAATTATTGCAACACGGACTGAATGTCAACAGGCGCAAATTTTTGTCACGCCTGAGCATTGGCATAGGGAGTGTGGCGCTGGGATCGTTGCTGATACCCGATCTGTTTAAACGAAATGAAGCGGACGATGCTTCCTTTATCCCGGGTGTGCCCCATTTTGCTCCCAAAGCAAAACGGGTGATCTATTTATTCCAGAACGGAGCGCCTTCTCAGTTGGAGTCATTTGATTATAAGCCGATGCTCAATAAAATGCTGGGACAGGAGTTGCCTGAGTCTATCCGTAACGGACAACGTCTTACCGGCATGACCTCGGGACAATCCTCTTTTCCGCTCGTAGGTTCCTACTATGGCTTTCAGCAGTATGGAAAATCAGGTGTGTGGGTGAGCGAACTTTTTCCGCACATGGCCGGGATCGTGGATGAGCTTTGCATCGTCAGGTCGCTGCATACGGAAGCTATCAACCACGACCCTGCATTAACATTTTTTCAAACAGGCGCACAGCAGGGTAACCGCCCGAGCATGGGCGCATGGGTGAGTTATGGACTGGGAACAGAAAATAAAAACCTGCCGGCATTTTGTGTTTTGCTGTCTCGTGGAAAAGGTAACGGTCAGGGAGTGTACTCTAAATTGTGGTCCAACGGGTTCCTGGATTCCATACACCAGGGGGTTCAATTCAGCAGTGGGGAGAACCCGATATTATACCTGCAGGATCCGGAGGGAATGGACAGAAATTCTCGCCGGAGGATGCTGGATAAGGTGGCGGCTTTGAATGACATGCAATACAAAGATTTCGGTGATCCGGAAATTGCCACCCGTATACAGCAGTACGAAATGGCCTATCGCATGCAGACGGCTGTTCCGGAGATCATGGATGTATCGAAGGAACCCGATGATATAGTAAAGCTCTATGGCTCGGACTGTCTTGTGCCCGGAACCTATGCCGCAAACTGTTTGCTGGCCCGCAAGCTTTCTGAAAACGGCGTGCGGTTTATTCAGCTGTATCACCAGGGATGGGATCAGCACGGCAACCTGCCTAATGAAATGCGCGGACAGGCAAAGGATGTGGACCAGGCCTCTGCAGCATTGATCACCGACCTGAAGCAAAGGGGACTGCTGGATGAAACCCTGGTTATCTGGGGAGGCGAATTTGGCAGGACCAATTATTGCCAGGGAGGTTTCAGCGCCGATAACTACGGAAGGGATCATCATCCGCGCTGCTTTACCGTGTGGATGGCCGGCGGTGGCATTAAGCCGGGGATGGTATATGGGGAAACAGACGAGCTGGGGTATAATATTGTAAAGGATCCCGTGCATGTAAACGACTTTCATGCTACTATTTTAAACCAGCTGGGCTTTGATCACGAAAAATTGACCTATCGCTTTCAGGGACGCCGTTACCGGCTGACGGATGTAGCCGGGCATGTTGTAAGAGATCTGATCGCCTGATAATACCGGACTCACTAATAATATAATATTTTAAGGGATGAAAAGAAGAAGATTTATCCGGCAGACTTCGCTTACCATAGCCGGCTTTAGTATTGCCAAAGATATGTTCGCTCAAAAAAACGACCCGGTATATGGTCATAACCATATGCGCTACTCGATGAATAAAAGCTGGGGTACGCTCAATGCAGACCAGTACCCGGTAAAGGATTGTCATGAAATGGTACAGGACAGGAAAGGGCGCATTTTCCTGCTGACCAATGAAACAAAAAACAATATCCTTATCTATGATAAGAAAGGCAAGCTGAAAGGAAGCTGGGGACATGAATTTCCCGGGGCGCATGGGTTAAGTCTTCAGTCGGCCGGCGGAGAAGAGTATTTGTTTATTACCGACAACAATCGCCACCAGGTATATAAAACAACGCTTGACGGCAAAGTGCTGCTCACGATAGATTACCCTAAGGAAACAGGGGTATATGAAAAAGCGGAAGCCTTTGTGCCGACAGAAACAACCATATTAGATAACGGTGAGTTTTATATTGCTGACGGGTATGGCGCGCAATATATTATCCACTATGATGAAAAGGGAAAGATCAAAAACTTCTTTGGCGGAAGGGGAGAAGGACCCGCACACCTGGACAACGCGCATGGGATAACGGTCGATAAAAGGTATGGAAAACCCAGCCTGCTGGTTACGGACAGAACGCGTACCTGCTTCAAACGTTTTTCACTGGAGGGGCAGTACCTGGAGACCATTGAATTGCCCGGTGCCTGTGTATGCCGTCCTGTTATCAAGGGCGATTATTTATATGCGGCAGTTTTACGTTCGCCCGATCTGCAACATGAAGGAAGTGGTTTTGTAACCATTTTGGATAAAGCAAATAAGGTTGTTTCTAATATTGGCGGTGCGGCTCCGGTATATAAGGAAGGTAAGCTGCAGCCGATGAGCCAGTCGGAGAAGATATTTACCCATCCCCATGATGTGTGTGTAGACGATGAGGACAATATATATGTGGCGCAGTGGGCTTCCGGAAAAGTATACCCATATAAATTTACAAGAGTGTGACGGCCGGGCTGATCGATTCAATCTGCCTTGAACTGCACGTGAGGATACGTGCAGGGGCAACGGGTCGCCCGGTTGCGTGAGAACACGCAACTTTCGCAGCACATTGATCTTTAGAAATATTCTATGTCATCCCGGCTGGAGCGTAGCGGAATGGAGAGATCCCATTTTCAAACAACTGGGCTGGCGTTTTTCTCCTGAACGTTCACCAGTACGGATCGTAATGATAGTCTTGTTGGTCAGCTGCAGGTTTATGTAATTAAGAATATTTGCGAATGCAACAGATAAAAAAAATAGGATCGGGTGTTTTATTCGGCAGCATGGTTTTTTTGCTGTTCCTGGTTGTTTTTGAAGTATTCATCAAAATACCTTCGTGGCTGGCTGTGGCCGGAAGAATGCATCCTATGTTCCTGCATTTTCCTATTGTGCTGTTGCTGCTGGCTTTTTTTACCCTATGGATTCCTGTTAGCAGGGAAGAAGACAACAGCTGGCTGGATCTGTTGCGTTTGGCGGCAGCGCTGTCGGCTTCCGTCACGGCTGTCATGGGGATGTTGCTCTCGATGGAAGAGGGAAGGGCAGGGACTTTGCTGGACTGGCATAAATGGGGCGGAATAGCAGTGGCTTTATTTGGATTCTTGTTTTATTCCTATCATGCGTTTTTAATAAAGCACAGGGTTGCCGGCAGGTTATTTACATTGCTCAGTTCCATTGCTATTATACTTACGGGTCATTGGGGAGCAGATCTCACGCATGGAGAAGATTATGTGCTGGCGCCGGTCAGGAGCAACGAGATGAGGATGGTAGCCCCGGAAGAAGCTATCGTATTTGCTGATGTTATACAGCCGATCCTTGAAAAAAAATGCGTCAGTTGCCACGGCTCGTCCAGTGTGAAGGGAGAGCTGCTGCTGAATAAGCTGGAAGGCGTGTTAAAAGGTGGGAAGTCTGGTCCCCTGTTTATCGCGGGAAATGCAGATTCCAGCCTGATGATCCGGCGGATGCACCTGCCCCTGGAGGATAAAAAGCGTATGCCACCCGCTTCCAAACCGCAGCTCACTGAAGCGGAGGAAGCCATTCTGTATGCCTGGATAGAATCGGGGGCGGCAACAGATATAAAACTTTTCAGCCTGCCCGATAGCAATACTTTTCGGGTTGCGGCAACGGCATTCCTTACGCCGGATGGAGCCACCCGTGCAAAGACATATGATTTTGAAGCGGCAGACGAGAAAAAGGTTGCCGCATTAAACAACAATTACCGTACGATCGTTCCGCTGGGAAAAGGTAGTCCGGCGCTGGTAGCAAATCTTTACGGAAGAAATGTGTACGATAATAAGCAACTGGAGGAGATCCTTCCGTTGAAAAAGCAGGTGGTAGAGCTCAATCTTTCCCGTTTGCCTGTTAAAGATGAGGATCTGAAGGTCATAGCGCAGTTTGAAAATCTGCGGAAGCTCAACCTTAATTATACGGAAATAACATCCAAAGGAATGGAAGCGCTTGCTCCTTTAAAGAAGCTGGAGGAAATATCCCTGTCCGGTACAGCGCTTGCCGCAGACGGGTTGGAAAAAGTACTGACGCTGCCGGCAGTATCAGCTGTATTTATCTGGGATACTAAAGTGGATAGTCTGCAGCTCAACCGTATTAAAACTGCGAATAACAGGATCTTTATTGAAGCAGGGTATAAAGACGATGGAAGGGAAATGATTGCACTGAGTCCGCCTGTGATAAAGAACCCGCCGGGGGTATTTGAAAACAGTATACAGCTGGAGCTGAAGCATCCTTTTAAAGGTGTGGAGATACGATATACCCTGGATGGCACAGAGCCGGATAGTATAACAGGTACGCTTTATGCCGGACCTGTTGAGGTCAGTAAGAACGTGACCGTTAAGGCCCGTGCGGATAAGCCCGGCTGGTATGGCAGCTCCGTTATTCAGGCTTCGTTTATACGTAAAGGTTATACACCTGATTCTGTATGGTACGGAGCTATGCCGGCGGAGAAGTTTACGCCGCCTGATATCAGCAACCTGACGGATGGAGAGCTCGGGAGCTTCGATAATGTAGGGAACGGGGATTGGGCAGGTTTCAGGGAGAATGACGCCGTTTATTATGCTTTATTTGATGCACCTCCTACCATACAATCTGTTTTGCTGATCGCTGCCAACAATTCCGGCAGGTATATATTTCCGCCGGAATACATGGAAGTGTGGGGAGGCATGGATCCAAAAGACCTGAAGTTGCTCGGGCGGTTGGTTCCGGAACAAACCAAAAAAGGAGAATTATCTTCTTTGATGGAACTGAAGGTTTCTTTTGGACCAAGGGAGTTAAAGTGCCTGAAGATAGTTGCCAGACCGGTCAGGACGGTGCCCGAATGGCTGGACAAAAAGCGCCCCCGTGGCTGGGTATTTGTCAGCGAATTGATAGTAAATTAGCCAGCTTCTCTGACGACCTACCCATACGTCATTTCGAGTACCTTATTGGGGGCTCCTCAATCATTCTGCCGTGACAAGTAGTGTAGATGATGATAAGTTAGTAGATCCCTTTTATATAGGTAATGTATCAGGGCTCTACAGTTGAGGCCACAGTAGTGCAAAAGCTTAATCAGGGCGTGCCGGGGAATTGCGGTAATTATTCCCCGGCGGCTTTTTGCGTTACTTTTTTCCGCAAAAAAGTAACAACAAAAATAACAGGGAGTATAGAATTAAATGGAAGACCGCCTGCCCGAACGATGTTCAGTTGGACTGGCGTTAACGGAGCCCAATTAATATTTCGCCGCGCTGCGGCTAGTGATACCCTATTTTACATTTATTACAAATATTCACGGTGCGATGCACCTTTCTACAGATCGTTGATTAACATTAGATTGCATAACATGTCATTGGCAGAAGCAGCCGGAGCTATCGCCGGGCTTTAAAAAAATCCTTCATCAGTTGTGCGGTCTCATTCTCTAAAACCCCTTTTACCAGGATGGTTTTCGGATGAAAAGGTGTGGTTGCAGGGTGGTTGCAGAACGGCGGCCGGCTGATGCTCCCGTTCTTTTCGTCGGAAGCCCCGAAAACTATTTTGCCGATCTTGCTCCAGTATAAAGCGCCGGCACACATCAGGCACGGTTCCACGGTAACATATATAGTAGCTTCCGGGAGGTACTTACTGCCGAGGTGGCTGAATGCTGATGTCAATGTTATCATTTCGGCATGCGCTGTTGCATCGTTCAGCAGCTCCACCTGGTTGTGACCCCGGGCAATGATCCTGTTTTGCATAACTATCAATGCACCAACCGGCACTTCACCTTCGTCGTATGCACGTTGCGCTTCCGCCAGGGCCAGTTGCATATATTGGGTATCCGTCATCGTTGGTTTGCTGATAGAAGAACTAATTCATCATATTCCGCCGCACCTTATCCAGTATTTTAAAATACCTTCTTTCATTTACCTTCCAGGTAATAAAAGTGATGATGGTACCTGTTACCAGTCCGGCAGCTACAATAACTACAATTTTGTGATTGTCCTGTGCAATGGGGATGATGCTGATGCCACCCAGGAACATAATGATGAAAAAGCTGAACAGTCCTACAATAAAGCCCCATGCAATACTATAAATGAGGTGATATTTGAACCTGGAGCCCTTCCGCTGTTCTTTCCAGTATTCAACAAACCGGATATCCTCCTTGGTTACCACTTTCGCTTTCAGCTCCCGGGTGGCTGAGCTGATATCATCAGCGGGATTAACATGTTCGGTCATAAAGCGTTTTATTCTTTCATCATTTCGGTAACCACTCTTATAAAGTCTTCTGTATTCGGCTTGCTGAAGTAATCGCCATCTGATCCGTAAGCCGGCCTGTTTGCCTCTGCTGTGATCGTTCTTGGTGCCACATCCAGCCAGCGGTATCCATTCTGCTCTTCCATTACTTTGTTGAACATATAGGCTGCGGCGCCTCCGGGTACATCCTCATCCGCAAAAATAATGCGGCTGGTTTTTTGCAGTGACGTAAGGATCGTATGGTTGGTGTCGAAAGGTAACAGGGTCTGCACGTCTATTACTTCGCACTGGATGTTCATTCTGCTTAATATCTCAGCCGCTTCAAGTGCCACACGCAGGGTAGCGCCGTAAGAAACGATGGTTACATCGTTTCCTTCCCGCATGATCTCCGGTACACCCAAAGCTACTTTAAAGGTGGTGAGATTGGAGGGGAGCTTTTCCTTTAACCTGTATGCGTTCAGGCATTCGATCATTATAGCCGGATCATTCACTTCCAGCAATGTATTATACATGCCTGCCGCCTGGGTCATGTTGCGTGGTACGCACACATGAAATCCGCGCAGGGAGTTGATGATCATACCCATGGGTGAGCCGCTGTGCCAGATGCCCTCGAGCCGGTGTCCCCGGGTCCGTACGATGAGCGGGCAACTTTGCCTGCCCCCCGTCCTGTAGTGCATGGAAGCTACATCGTCGCTCAGGGGTTCCAGTCCATACAATACGTAATCCACGTACTGTATCTCGGCTATAGGGCGAAGCCCCCGCATAGCCAGCCCGATTCCCTGGCCTATAATGGTCAGTTCCCGGATGCCGGTATCGAAGATCCGTTGCGAGCCATGTTTTTGCTGCAAACCCGCAAAACCCTGGTTCACGTCGCCTATCAGCCCCATGTCTTCACCAAAGGCGAATACTTTCGGGTTATAGCTGAACAAGGCGTCAAAATACCTGTTCAATACCTGGTAGCCATTCAGCAGCGGAGCGTTCTCATCATAGGTAACGGCAACCGGCTCCACATTTTTAAGGCTCTTTACTCCTTCATTATATAAATGACTGGTATATGTGGTTTTCAGTTCAGACTGAAGCTGCTGGTAAAAAGCATTCACTTCGGGAGAGTGACCGAAATAAACGCCGGTTGACAGCGCTTTCAAAACCTCTTTGCGGCCAGGTTCGCGGTTATTCTTCAGCGTGGTGATCGCTTCGCGGATATAACCTGTTTCATCGGGAATATGCTGAAGTAATTCTATGCTTTCTGTTACCAGCTCATTAATAGGCTGTATGTATTTGTTCCAGGCCTGTTGCCTGCTTTCACGCACAAAACGCTTGGCTTCGGCTTCGATGGTGTTCAGCTCTTCTTCGTCAGACAAGGCATTGGCAACGATCCATTCTTTCATTTTCCGGTTACAATCCCAGTTCCTTTCCCACTCCAGCCTCTCAGCCGACTTATACCGCTCATGGCTTCCTGACGTGGAATGCCCCTGTGGCTGCGTGGCTTCTTCTACATGAAAAATGGCAGGTGTATGGGTGTCCCGGATCTTCTGAATGGCCTGGTCAAATACTTCACACATGCCTGCATAATCCCAGCATTTCACCCTGTAAATATCTATACCGTTCGTGCCCTCCTGTTTCTGGAATCCTTTCAGCGCCCTGGATACCGATCCTTTAGCTACCTGCTCCTCCGAGGAAACCGAAATGCCGTACCCGTCATCCCACACAAAGATCGCCAGGGGGATCTGCAGCACAGAGGCTGCATTGATAGCTTCCCAGAAATGACCTTCTGCTATGGAGGCGTCGCCGATGGTGCAGAAGCATACTTCATTTCCATTGTTGGACATGCCGGTGAACTGTTTTACCGCTTCTACCTCCCGGTATACCTTGGATGCAAAAGCGAGTCCTACAGCCCTTGGCATTTGGGCTGCGGTAGGTGCTATGCTGCTGGTAATATTTTTATGGTTGACCTGGTCCAGGAAGTCGCCGTCATCTCCCATCATAGCAGATGCGAAATGTGAGTTCATCTGGCGCCCGGCGCTATGGGGTTCCAGTTTTTTGTCGGGATTGGCATACAATTGGGAAAAAAACTCCTCTATAGTAGCCGCCCCGGTAGCAAACGAAATAGTTTGATCGCGGTAATAGCCGGCATAAAAATCGCCCGGGCGGAAAAACTTCGATAAGGCAACCTGGGGCACTTCTTTACCATCGCCGAAAATGCCGAATTTGGCCTTCCCGGTAAGCACTTCTTTCCTTCCCAGAAGGCTGGCTTCCCGGCTCTCGCAAACCAGGCGGTAGTCGTTCAACACTTCCTCCCGAAAACGATCGAATGACAGTTTTTCTTCTGATATGCTATCGTAGGACATGTTCTGCTCCATCAGGCAAAAATACCCGAAATTTTTTTAAATGATACCATCCGGGATCATATGGTTTTTGAATATGAAAAATGATGGATTAGCGCAAAACTGCTATATTTGCGCCACTTATTATAATTAAATCGTATGGCAAATACATCAGATATCAGTCGTGGAATGATCCTGAAACTGGATGGCAATCTCTATAGTGTTGTAGAGTTTGGGGAAAATAAAACTGCGCGGGCAGCTGCCAAAGTGTGGGCCAAACTAAAAGGGGTCGATAACAACCGCAGCATTGAAAAAACCTGGAATTCAGGCGATACCATTCACCCGGTGAGAGTGGAAAAAAAGGGCTACCAGTTCCTGTATAAAGATGATACCGGATATAATTTCATGGACAATGAAACTTTCGAGCAGATTGCTGTTCAGGAACAGCTGATAGATGCCCCCCAGTTCCTGAAGGAAGGGCAGGAAGTAGGCGTACTGATCAATACCGAGACCGAGCAGCCTATGAGTGTGGAGCTGCCCGATAAGATAGTGGTGACCGTTACTTACAGTGAGCCTGGCATAAAAGGCGATACTGCTACCAGGACCTTGAAAGCCGCTACTATTGAAACCGGTGCCACCGTAATGGTACCCTTGTTTGTAGATGAGGGAGAGCAGATACGTATCAACACCAAAACCGGTGAATACGTGGAAAGAGTGAAGGGATAATGTGTATCGGGATATAGGGGTTGTACCATATATGATGCAATCCGTTAACACAGCCTTATCCCGTTCTATAACCAGGATTTGTTTATACAATCTCTATCTTATTCATCATAATTATACTAAAGCCGCACATTGTTGCGGCTTTATTTTTTAAACCCCACCATTGTGTTTGGCCCAGGCAGAGCGGGAAGTGATCTTCTGCTGGCGACGTATTGTACTTTTTCAGCGTACCTTAAGATGGTACAGGCGGTCTGTAATAACTTATGCCACGATCGCAGGCGCGCTTGTCACGGTAACAATTACGCTGTTACGCCGCTTTATATTACCTTTGCCATCCTTATAAAAAGCAGGAAATGTACAGAACACATACATGCGGAGAGTTACGTTTATCAGCTATCGGAAAGGAGGTGACACTGGCAGGTTGGGTACAAACCATCCGGAAATTTGGCGCTATCACATTTGTAGACCTGAGAGACCGGTACGGTATCACCCAGTTATTATTGGGAGAAGAATTAAATCTCCAACTGGAGAGTAGTCCGCTGGGGAGGGAATTTGTTTTGCAGGTGAAGGGCACCGTTACAGAACGAAGCAGTAAGAACCCGCAACTACCTACAGGTGATATAGAGATTACCGTTCGCGAATATACCATTCTTAACAGATCCGCTACACCGCCATTTACTATACAGGATGATACGGATGGGGGAGAAGACCTTCGTATGAAATACCGCTATCTTGACTTGCGGCGAAACCTCGTAAAGAAAAACCTGGAGCTGCGGTATGCTGTTAACCGCTCTGCAAGGAACTACCTGCATGAAAACGGGTTCATGGATATTGAAACCCCTTTCCTGATAAAATCCACACCCGAAGGTGCCAGGGATTTTGTGGTGCCGTCGCGTATGAACCAGGGTGAATTTTACGCTTTGCCCCAGAGTCCGCAAACGTTTAAACAACTGCTGATGGTAAGCGGGTATGACCGTTATTACCAGATCACCCGCTGCTTCCGCGATGAAGATCTGCGAGCAGATCGCCAGCCGGAATTCACGCAGATAGACTGCGAGATGTGTTTCGTGGAACAGGAAGATATACTGATCATGTTTGAAGGGCTGATCAGACAGATATTCAAAGAGGTGAAAGGGATAGATTATACGGATGTTATAGAAAGAATGAGCTGGGAGGATGCGATGTGGCATTACGGCAATGACAAACCGGATATCCGTTTCGGGATGAAGGTTGCCAACCTGAAATTTCCCGCGCACGTTTTCCCGGAAAAGAGCGCGCCATTGGCGGCATTACATAGTGGCTTTAAGGTGTTTGACGATGCAGCAACAGTGGTGGCCATTGCGGTGCCGGGCTGCAGCGAGTATAGCCGCAAGCAAACAGATGAGCTGACGGATTGGGTAAAACGCCCGCAGATCGGTATGCTGGGACTGGCTTTTATAAAATGTAATAAAGACGGATCCTATAAGAGCAGTTTCGATAAATTTTTCCCCGAGGAAAAGCTGAAGGAAATTGCAGAAGCCGCCGGCGCCGCTGCCGGCGACCTGGTGCTGATACTGGCCGGCGCTGAAGAAAGGACCCGGAAAGCCATCAGTGAGTTGAGACTGGAAATGGGAAAAAGACTGGGACTGAGACAAGCCGGCGAATTTAAACTGCTATGGGTATTGGATTTTCCGTTGTTTGAATATGCAGAGGAAGAAAACAGGTGGGTAGCCCGCCATCATCCTTTCACCTCACCCAGGCCGGATGATATTTCCACAATGATAAATAATTCTCCGGTAATTGAAGATGCTGCAAAGTACCTGGAGCATCCCTACGCCCGTATTAAAGCGAATGCATATGATATGGTGCTGAACGGAAATGAGATCGGCGGTGGGTCTATCAGGATCTTCCAGCGCAACCTGCAGGAAAAAATGTTTGCTGCGCTGGCAATGAGTCCTGAAGAGGCAGATCATAAATTCGGCTTCCTGCTGGGTGCTTTTGAATATGGAGCCCCGCCACATGGTGGTATCGCATTCGGTTTCGACAGGTTGTGTGCTATTTTAGGCGGCAGCGAAAGCATCAGGGATTTTATTGCCTTCCCCAAAAACAACAGCGGAAGGGATGTGATGCTGGATGCACCTGCCTCCATCGATCAAAAGCAACTGGATGAGCTGGGGCTGGTGATAACGGATTTGTAGTTAAAACAACGAAAATGAAAACAGAAATTAAGATATCAGCCATACTATCATGGATCAACCTGATCATTGGCGGCATGTGGGTTTTCGCAGGCCTGATGGCCGTGCTGATGATGGGTAATATGATGATGTTATTACCGGTATTGCTGATCGCCTCTATTGTACTGCATAGTTATGCCAGCCTGCAGTTGATCAGGAGCATGAAAGATCCCTCTGTTCCTTTAAGCTCCCAAACACCCATGGGCATCAGGATGGTGGGTTTCCTGGCATTGTTCTTTGCTGTTTCCAATATCATCAGTGCTGTTACTGTATGGCAGAACGCCGGTGAGTTTGCGGAAAAGACGAAAGAATCGCTTCCGGAGCAACTGAAAGATTTTGATGTTATGCCCTATCTTAAAGGGATGGTTGTGTTTCTGCTTGCATTTAACCTGGGACTGGCAATCAATGTGCTGATAAGTATGCGGTTATTGCGGCGGTATCAGCGTCAGCAGGCAGAAAGGCAGTAATCTGAAAATGTGGGGATCGATACGGATGTCTCTGACTCCGTATAGCGTATGTTCTTTTGGGACTTCTGTCCCGAGAAGCACAAAAGGCTTGCGCCAGCAATATGGTTGAACGTCCTTTCCAGGGAAGAATACCCGAAGTAATCTCATTGTTCAGCCGGCATACGGTCCCGGACACAGTCCGTAGGGATGGTATGGGCACAAGTCTGGCTGCGCACGGCGCTCTTGCTACAAGACTTGCGCCAGCAATATGGTCGAACGTCCTTTCCAGGGAAGAATACCCGAAGTAATCTCATTGTTCAGTCGACATACGGTCCCGGACACAGTCCGTAGGAATGGTATGAGCACAAATCTGGCTGCGCACGGCGCTCTTGCTACAAGACTTGCACCAGCGATTAAAGATGCTATACGGATGTCTCTGACTCCGTATTTCGTATGTTCTTTTGGGACTTCTGTCCCGAGAAGCACAAAAGGCTTGCGCCAGCAATATGGTTGAACGTCCTTTCCAG
>CAKSVK010000054.1 GCA_934502905.1 uncultured Chitinophagaceae bacterium | reverse complement strand
GCCTGATCTTCACGCGAAGATTACTGCCTCTCGTACCACGGGCTCTTCCCCCTCCGCTCCTTTTGCCTCCACCAAAGAAACTCCCGAAAATATCATCCCCGAATACATCTCCAAACTGGCTGAATATGTCATCCATATTCATTCCACCGCCAAATCCACCGCTGCTTCTGCCGCCAACTCCTGCGTGACCGAACCGGTCATATTGTGCTTTCTTATCCCCATCACTTAATACCTCGTATGCCTCCGCAGCTTCTTTAAACTTGTCCTCTGCCGCTTTATCTCCCGGGTTCCTGTCCGGGTGATATTGCATCGCTACTTTCCTGTAGGCCTTCTTAATTTCCTCAAAGGTTGCGGTTTTGGTTACTCCCAGCACCTCATAATAATCTCTTTTCATAAACTTGTTAAATACCAATTTTATATAATGGAAATGGTTGGAACATGATGGCTTGCCGGTTAATTTTTAATGTCCAACCACCACTTTGGCAAAACGGATAATTTTATCATTCAGGTAATATCCCTTTACCACCTCATCTATGACCTTTCCTTTTAGCCGAGGATCGGTCACGGGTATCTGGGATATCGCTTCCTGCTCATCAGGGTTAAAGTCTTTTCCAACGCAGTCCATTGGTTTTACACCTTTACCCGTAAGTGTAGCCCGAAGCTTATTGAATACCAGCAATACGCCTTCGGTTATGGGCGTTTGTTCTGTTTCCTGCATTTGCTTTTCAGCCCTGTCACAATCATCCAGCACGTCCAGCAACGATACAATGGTTTCTTTGCCTGCAGTTTGCATCATTTCTACCCGCTCTTTTGCGCTACGCCTTCTGAAGTTATCGAACTCTGCATATAAACGCAGGTATTTATCCTTTTGTTCCGCCAGTTCAGACCTTAACTTTTCCACATCATCTGCCATTTGCTCAGTATTTCCTGCCTCTTCTGCCAAATTTGACGCGCCTCCAGTTTCTTCCATTATTTCATCATTTATATCCTGCTGATTATCAGCGTTATTATTTCTTTTATCTTCCATATTTTCCATATTAATATTACGGCTATGTATAAAATCAACAAGCTTGCCAAGCTCATAAATAAGTCAAAATGACGGGGTTATTCTTTTTGATCCTGTATCGCTTCAAAACAGTATTTTAGCCGGCAAAATTGAGGAAATAAGATGACGGTCAAAAGAAAAGAAGAATATTTTCAATATGTGTTAATTATCAAAAAACGGGAAAGTGCCGCAAGTATCGACTATATAAGTATGTCTATCTGCACAATCTGCTGGCTGTTCTTTATATTTTATTCTTATATCCACCAGGAATTTCTTTCTGTATTATTCATCGGTTCGTTCCTGATCCCGGTATTGATCCTGAGAACGGTCCTGCAAAGAAAAAAAGCTGTTACCACTTACAGGCACCCGCTTTTTGCTACAGGACTTTTATGGTTGCTGGTGCCCGGCATGCGATGGATCGCCATTTTTTTCATTGTATTCATCCTTTTCGATCATCAGTCAAGACAACCCCTGGAGATCGGCATCTCGGATGAACGCGTGGTGATCAATACTTTTTTCAGGAGAAGATACGAATGGACAGCGTTCAGCAATATTGTGCTAAAGGATAATCTGCTTACCATGGATTTTAAGAACAACCGCATCCTGCAACGGGAAATCATCCCCGAAGTAAGCGATGTGAATGAAGCAGAATTTAATGGATTTTGCCGCGAGCAACTACAGAATGTACATTAATTGGTCTTGTTGAGATATCTTGGGAGAGACAGTTTCTCCTGTCAATGACCTTTAGACTTATGAATTAAGATCTTACCCACCCGCAGGAGACAAACAACAGTCTTACCAAATCGAAGTGGTAAGCATTCCGTTTTTTATCAACCCGGCCCGGGCAGCCGGAACTTTTATATGGATTTAAGTAATTTGTGCCATAAAATGCACCCATGCAGTTTGGAAAAGTAGCAAACCCCGGCATCATTGACTTTACCTTGCCCAAAGATGCACCGGAGACAGCAGTAGTATTAAAGTCATTAAAGAATAATGATCCGTTCGAAGTATATGTGGGTTGTGCCAAATGGAACCGCACCGACCTGAAGGGGTTTTATCCCCGCGGTACGAAAGACGAGCTAAGCTATTATGCCACCCAGTTCAATTGTATAGAACTGAATGCCACATTTTACAAGATGCCCGACTTCAGGCAGGTAGAAACCTGGAAGAACAAAACGCCGGAAGGCTTTAAATTTTTTCCCAAAATAACCAACCTGATCACGCACTACCAGCGATTGATAGACGTAGAAAAACCTGTCGAAAATTTCTGCCATGCCATCAGTGCATTTGAGGAGAAACTGGGTATGGCTTTTCTGCAGTTGCATGATAACTTTTCTCCCAAAGATTTTGACCGCCTGAAACAGGTGCTGGAAAACTTTCCCAAAGGGATACCATTGGCCGTAGAGGTGAGAAATGAAAAATGGTTCAGCGATGTTACCGTACGCACAGCCTACGGCAACCTGCTGGAAAAGCTGGGTATGGCAAATATCATTGTAGATACAGCCGGAAGGAGGGATATGCTGCACATGCGGCTGACCGGACCGGAAGCATTTATACGGTATGTAGGTGCCAATCATAAAAGCGATGTTCCGCGGCTGGATGACTGTATAACCCGCATAAAAAAATGGCGGAAAGAAGGGTTGCAAAAATTATATTTTTTTGTGCACCAGAATATCGAGAAAGAGTCCCCCTTACTGGCTGCGCATTTTATTACAGAGATCAACAAAGCCTTTAAGCTGAAGCTGAAAATACCGGATAAGGCCGGTAGCTCCCCCTCTTTATTTTAGGAGATCCTGGTACCCGCATATCACCAGCCGTTTTTTATTTCAGCAATATGATCATGACCGATCCGGCTATCATGATGACGGCTCCTACCATTTTTTTCCCGATCTCCTTTTCACTGAAAAATTTGTAACCGAACAGGATACTCATAATGGTGGAAAGCTGGAACAGCGACAGGGCATATCCCACCTGCATATGATCAAAAACATAGTTGGTGGTAAACGTCATCGTGCCGACACAGGTTACCAGCAGCAGGAATTTACCGAGATATTTCGGGTGCACCGTTTTACTGAATGCTGTTGGCATGTTCAACCTGTTAAAGAAAAGAAAGAAAAAGGAGAACAGCGCTCCGAAAATACACCAGCTCATAAAAGCAACGGCGGTAGAGGACGCAAGAATGACCTTTTTCACGAACACCGCTTCTACAGCGGTAAGGACCATTGCCCAGATCCTGAACCGGATCTCCGGCTTTTCCAGCAGCTTCCACGAAAAGCGGGTATCGGTGGTATCCAGCACAAAATAGCTGCCGTATATGATCAGCACCACCCCGAGCAATCCCCAGAGATTGGGAATTTCCGAAAGCAGGAAAATACCCACGATCATCCCGACCAACGATTTGTAAGAATTGATGGGTCCCAATACCGACAGGTCGCCCATCTGGAGCGCCTTTACCAGGAACCCGTTCCCGAGCGCCCCGGTAATACCGCCCAGGATCGCGTAAAGCCAGAACCCGCTGTGGAGGGTAGGTATCTTCAGGAAAAATAAAGCCACTGCACAAAACAGCGAGAGGATGAAATAGGTCAGGAAATTAACAATAAGGGGATGATTACCTGCTGCCGTAAGCTGCTTCTGAAAAACATTGGCCAACGGATTAGAAATGATCCTTAATGCTACTGCTATCGCAACCAATACCGATTCTGCCATGCATAATTCCTTCTGCGGGTGAAATTACGGAGAATTGCTGTTTCGTTGTTCAGAGACTGCCGGGAAGATGCCGGCACCTCTTTACACATTCTTTATTTAGCTTTTATAACAGGAATCGTATCTAATTCGTACAAAAGCCAATACCTGCTTTCCTCACCCAAATGAGTTCAGTCGGGAGGGCATTAAGAAATTAAGGGGTGTTAAGCTTTCACTTTATCTGTCCTTAGTTCCTTAATGGCTACCATAAGAACTACTTCCGTCCCGGGGTAATAATGCCATATTTTTTTATTCAACCAGGAAAGTCATAATTTTTATAGCTCCCATACCGGTGTTGTACACCTGTTTATCCTCTTTCAACGCATGAATGTAAGCGCCCTGATCTGTACACGGTTATTTTCGTCCTTCAAATCATTATTGATAAACACAAAATAAAGATCATACACGCCGCTCACTCCGGTCAGCGTTGCTAGTATCTTCGGGCGATCTTTTGCAGGGACGCGTTTAGCAAATGCAATTTCACCTGTTTTACCTACTAATTTTCCATTGGGAGCCCCTACCCTCACTTCAATTACCCATCCTGAAACCTGATCAGCCTCCGGAGGAACGGAAGCCTCAAACTCAATAGCGTTTATTCCCGTCAGATCAATTTGATCAATGCCTAAATAAGCACCCGGTTTTTCAGGACTGATGGTAGAATAGTCGGGATTGATAGCATCCCTTCTTAACAGAGCGTCAAATTTATCAGCCTGCGTTACCGGAATCTGAGGGCTCCGGAGCATAATTGCATCTACTGAAGAATCTTTGGGTGCTACAATTGTTCCCTTATCCGTATACGATGCCCGGAAAACATACTTGCTGTGATCTGCATTTCCAAAAACAGAACGGTTCACCTTCGGAGGTGCAGGTATGATATATTGGCCTTTGACCGGCAACATTCTCAAGCTACGAGGTGCGCCCTTCCCAAAGCTTAGTATATACTGAACAAGTATGCCCGCGGTGCTTTCGGTCAGTGTGGGATGGGGCGGCATTTCCATTTCTCCCCATACGCCGCTGCCACCCGAAATGATCTTCTTTAAAAGGTACCCGGTCGCATTTGCATCTGTCTTATATTTCTGTGCTATCGTTGTAAAAGCAGGCCCCACAGACTTTGCATCTGTCTTATGGCAGGTGCTGCAATCGCTCTGTTTAATAAGCCCTTCAGCAATAACAGACAGCAGTGGCGTTGATGCATTAACGTTAGCAAGACTTTTGCTGATATCGGGAAAATCTCCCGTAGCATTTAAATAATCCACGCTCACCGTTACTTTATCGGGAGGAATCTGCCGGCCGGATAAGCTGCCGTCTTCCCGGTCGGTCACATCTACCGAATAATGAATGGTATCTCCCGGGAAAAAGAAGCTTTTATTCCCTCTGAGAAAATCAATTTTAACTGCCGGCGGCTCATTACCGGCCATTATCTCAACAGCGCTGCTGTCCCTGGCGCCCCTGGGATCAGATACGGTAAGAAGCGCCCTGTACCGTCCGGCTTCATGAAAAGTAAATACAGGATCCGGCTCTGAAAATGTCTTGATCACGTTTCCTTCAGATACTATTTTCCATTCATAACTAAGCTGCTCTTCATCATGATCCAGGGTACCGCGAGAACTGAAAGCAACCCTGAGCGGAATAGCACCCACTTTTTTATCAGCCGCCACCTGCACGACCGGCTTCCGGTTCCCGCTGTTGTACTCGATCTTTATCAACCTTGCATCCGGACTGAAGGCATAAGGATTGCGTCCGTATTCCAGCACATACAGATCGCCATCCGCTCCAAACTTCATATCAATAGGTCCACTTAAATTGATCTCCGGCAGAAATGGCTCCATGGATTGATAATTTCCATTTTCATCCATAGTGATGACCATTATCCAGCCACGTGTCCAATCGGTTATGAACCATTTGCCCTCATAATATGCGGGGAAGGGTCGTTTAGGGTTATTAAAATCCGATAAGTGAAAAACAGGTCCCCCAACGGCAGAATTGCTGCCACTGCCCATTAATGGAAATTCAGCAGATCTCATCTGTGGATACCAGATAAAGGCAGGCTGTGCCTCCGGCAGCGTTTGCAACCCGGTATTATTGGGAGAAAGGTTAACCGGTTTTTTGTCGTCAAACTTTTCAAGCGATGTATTCGTTGCATAATCGTATCGCCAGTAAGCCTGGTTGTTGCCGGAGAAATAAGGCCATCCAAAATTCCCGGGATTACGCGCCTGGTTGAATTCATCGTAAGATTTCGGACCCATTCCTACCGAATCAACTGTTCCCCCGGGGCCTACTTCACCCCAATAGATCCATCCGGTTTTACTGTCTATGCTTAGCCGCCAGGGGTTCCTGTTCCCCATGGTATATATTTCGGGACGCACATTATCCATATCTTTCGCAAAAAGATTACCCTGCGGGATTGAGTAGCTACCATCAATCTCCGGCTTTATACGAAGTATCTTACCACGAAAATCATTTGTATTGGAAGAGGACCGCTGCGCATCAAACCGGCTCCTTCCCGTACGTTCATCAAGCGGTGAATAGCCTCTCGGATCATTAGGTGTGTTATCGCCGGTGCTGAGCAACAGGTTGCCTTCCGAATCGAATACCATACCCCCGCCCAGGTGACAGCAGGATTCCCGCTGGTTGGGCACTTCCAGTAATGCTTTTTCACTGCTCATATCTATCTGCTTATCCTTCCATTCATAGCGGGCAAGTATGCTCCTGTGTTTCCCGCCTTCGGGTGAATAATAAAGATATATCCAATGATTGTGCTGAAAAGCGGGATCCAGTATCATACCCAGCATGCCATCTTCTCCGGTGGGAGCAAGCTCTTCTCCTGTCTGGCTGTAATATCCGACGCTTACCGGAATATCTGCCACCACATCCAGCTGTTTTGTTACCGTATTCAGTACCTTTATTTTCCCCCTGCGTTCCGCAATGACGATCACGCTGTCGGATATGAACTGGAACATAACCGGCTCATCCAGGTTTTCTTCAAGGATCACTTTCGTGAACCTGTTATCTTCGGGCTTTTCCGATTGATAGTCCATTACGCTTTCTACCCTCCCACAAGAAATTATCAAAAAGGAAACAAAAGCAGCAAATAAGAATATAGAGGGTACAATAACACTCTGCCGGGCAAACATGATATAGCTTTTAAAGGGGTCTGTGTTTTTAAAGATGCCTGATCCTGAAATTGCGGTATTCAATTTTCATGGGTGGTCCTACGTGCACCTGCACGCCTAACAAACCAGAAAATTTCCTGTTTTCCGTATCGTTGTCGGTTACATCACTCATCAGGATACCATTAATATAGTGCTGCAGCCGGTTACCTTTTACTACCAGATGATATTCATTCCAGTCTTCCTTCTTAATATGCGATTGTAACGTACCAGGATCACCCAATGTACCTGTTATCTCCGTTGCCGTCCAGAAGTTGTTCTTGATATGATTCTTCAGGGAATCCGGCGTACCATTCGTATAAACGGTATTTAACACTACTTTTTGCCCGCGTGCCGCCAACGTGGTTCGTTTCCGTTCTTCGTAATTGCTGCCACTGTACCGGTCTGCTCCTTCCAGGTCAGCCTGGTAGCCACGTAAAGCATACTTTAATCCTTCTACTTCCTCACTCCTGTAATTGATACCGCTGTTACCTTCTTTTGAAACCCGGTATTCCACTTTTAATTCAAAGTCTTTTACTACTCCTTCCCGCCATATTATGAAGGAATTGCGGCTCAGAATAGTAGCTGGAGTAACTTCACCGACCAGTTTACCATCCTCTACGCGCCAGTAAGTAGGATCGCCTTCCCACCCTTTCAGGGTTTTTCCGTCAAAAATTTTTATAAACCCTTTTTCCTGTGCCTGCGGCCGGATGTGTAAGTGCATAAGCAAAAAGAAAACGTATCCTGCTTTTATACCCATGAAGATGAAACGACGATTCATTATAAGAATATTTAGGTGAAATGATCATTAAACAATGCAGTCATCAGTATCCCTTATTCTGCTGAAGCTCAGGATTGATCACGATCTCCGTAACAGGGATCGGGAAAACAAGGAAATCATCCTTCACATTGAACGCATTAGGCGGAGGAGCATTGCCGGTTGCATAGTAGTAGTGTCCCGGATTTGCTTTTACCTTTGCTCCGAATTCATTTAATACCTGTACAGCTTTCCCCGTTCTTACCAGGTCGTGCCACCGTTTATTTTCAAAAGCCAGCTCAATATGCCGTTCGTGCATGATCTTTTCCCTTAATTGCCCCTGGTCGGTCGTTGTTAAAGCCGGTAATCCGGCACGGGTCCGTACCTGGTTAATAAAAGGAAGCGCATCTGCCGGGCGTTGCTGCTCATTCAGCACCTCTGCCATCATAAGTAACACCTCCGCATACCTGTAAATAATCCAGTTCTGGGCAGTTTGACCGGATAAAGCATGAGGGTGCTGGTATTTTTTAATGTACGGTGTATTATTATATACTACACCTACCAATGGCGAGGGACCTGTATAAAAATCCAGAGATGCATTGTATCGCTTATCCGTAGCGGGGTCTTCATAAGCTGCTAACATATCAGGCGTAGGAATATTAAATGACCCGTCGCCGTTCCTTGTTTCAGGGGTAACACCCGTGAGTATGGACGGGTCTTCAAGGTCAGGAAGGAATGCATAAGGAAATGTGCTGAACATCGGTTGGGATGTAGCTTCCACAAAATTCACCTCAAATAATATTTCAGCATTGCCCTTATTGCCCGGGCGGTAAATATCGCTGTAATCCGGCAAAAGCGAATATCCCATATTCAGCACGGGCCTCAGTGCAGCTTCCGCTTCCGGCCATTTACCCAACGTAAGGTATACGTCTGCCAGCAGCGCAGATGCAGCCCCTGCAGTTGCCCTTCCTACTTCGGCTATGCCGGGCCCGGCCGGAAGCAACGGTATGGCTGCTGTTGCATCTGCGATCACCTGCTGGTAGATTTCGCCGACGGCAGTCCTGTTTTTGAACGTTTCAGCATAAGAGCCGGGCGGGTCCAGAAACAACGGAACATCTCCAAAATTTGAGGCAAGATCAAAATAAGACAGTGCCCGTAAAAAAAGCGCCTGGCCTTTAAGGTTATCTTTGACAGACTGCTCAAATGTCATTCCATCAATTCTTGTCAATACCTGATTGGCTCTTGAAATAATAAGATAATTATTTCTCCAGTTCCTTAACACGCTCGCATTGTTTGTTTCCACTGTAAAGGTAGCAAGATCCTCCACCGGCTTGGGTCCCCGCTGGGCAACATCGTAAATGAAATAGGTATTACCCGAACGCATTTCAGACATCTGCCAGGCATAATTATATATTTCACGCAACGGGCTGTATATGCCTACTACAGCCTGCTCAAAATCTTTTTGACTTTTATAGAAATTTTCCTGTGACACCGTTGTTTCAGGGGTTTGAGATAAAAATTTCTCGCACGAGCTTAAAGTTATAAAAGCAATGCTCAGGATTATTATACAAATATTTTTCATATACAATACAATTTTATCAGGTTACCGTAGGTTAAAGTTTACACCAAATGAAACGGTCCGCGGCAATGGATAGGAGTTGTCGTCGAACCCGGGAATGGCACCACTGGCACTGTTTCTTGTGTTCACCTCAGGATTTCCTCCTTTATATTTTGTGAGGATAATTGCATTTTGCACACTGATATATAGCCGGGTCAAAAACTTTTTATTCTTCGGTAAAAGATTATATCCCAGTTGAATATTCTTCAATGAAAGGTAGCTGCCGTTTTTCAGGTACCTGCTGCTCCACCTGTCTCTTTCCAGGAAAGTTGTTCCCTGTGCCACACTTCCGTATTTGCCGTCTCCCGGGTCAGCTTCTGACTTCCACCGGTGCTGCACTTCTTCCAGCACATTAAAAACACCATCCAGATTAGTAGCCCAGTTTTCATAATATGAAACAATCTTATTACCATAAGAGCCCGTCAAAACAAAGGACAGATCGAAGTTGCCATAGCTGAAATTATGGGTCATGCCCAGGGTAAATTTTGGCCAGGGACTCCCTATGAGGGTCATATCTTCAGGGAAGGTAATTACGCCATCGCCATTTAAATCCCTGAACTTTATCGTACCAACCTGTGAAGCTTCATTTTTGGGGGATTTATCAAAATCTTCCTGGTTTTTATACACCCCATCCCAAACAGCTCCGTAAAATTGTAATATCGGCTGCCCTACGACCGAGCGATGACTTAAAAAGCCATACAGGCTAACTCCTCCCGGCAATACACCGGAGCTCGTAGCAAGATCCAGGGCTTTATTCCTGTCAAATGAAATATTAAAATTTCCATCCCATTTAAATTTCCGGTTGTGCAATATGGTAGCTGTTGCCGAAAATTCATGCCCCCAGAACTTCAGCTCACCGATATTAGATTGCAGATTGCTGTAACCGGATGACAATGGCACATTCACATTAAACAGCAGGTCTGATGTACGACGTGTGTAAAAATTATAACTCAGCTGCAGGCTATTGTCGAACAAATTGATATCGGCGCCTATATTCAACTGCTTGTTATTTTCCCAGCCCAGGTTTTTGTCGCCTAAATTATTGGGTACCGAACCGGAGTAAGTTGCATTGTTAAATGCATAAAATGCATTGGATAAGGTAGTGATATGGGTAAAGTTGCCTATTTCGAAATTACCGGTAATGCCATAGCTTGCACGTAATTTCAGGTAACTGACAGGGTTAGCATTCCAGAAATCTTCCTGTGATATTACCCATCCGGCCGACACAGCCGGGAAGTTTCCCCAACGGTTATTTTCTCCAAAACGCGAAGAGCCGTCACGCCTGAAGGAAGCCTGCAATAAATAACGGTTTTTATAGCTGTAGTTAAGCCTGCCTATCAGTGATAGCAGCGACCATTTCTGCACATCGCTGGTAACCAGCGTTTGACCGGCAGCATTGATCGTTTGTATCCTGTCATCAGGGTAATTGGTCCCTGTAACAAATGTTGCGTCATACCTGTATTTCTGTGCAGTAAAGCCTGCAAGCGCCTCAATACGGTGATCGGATGCAATGGTGGTTTCATAACTCAATGTATTTTCGTTCATCCAGTTATAAAATCTCCGGGTATCATCTTTGCCTGAAGGGATGCGTGGCGGAGGCGAAAATAACATGCCAAGCGTGGAAGGGTTGAATTGAAACAGGTTCTGATCACCGCTTTGCAAATTGATCGTTGATTTTGCCGTCAGGCCTTTCATCAGCTTATATTCAACATACGCATTGGAAAGAAGCTTAAAATTCCTGTCCTTATACACCTTATCATAGGCAACCCTTAACCAGTTAGGATTTCCAAAAGTAGCCGGGTCCGAAGCTGTTAAAGCAAGCGTACCATCTTCATTGTACGGGCTGGCCAGGGGTGTAGTAATAATACCGCTTGAAACAATATTCTCTGTACCATACGGGCCGCCATCGGTACTATAGTTATTACTGATGGTTTGTGTAGGCGCTATATTAAACCCTATGGTAAGGTTTTCGGTAGGCTTATATTGATTATTTATCCTTAAGGATATTCTTTTAAATCCCGTATTGATAATTACCCCTTCCTGATCATAATAACCTACCGTAGCAGAAGTCCTGAACTTTTGTGTTCCGGCTGCAAGAGATAAGTTATAGCTCTGTATAGCGCCCGTCCTGGTAAGCGTTTTAAACCAATTGGTACCTTCTCCATATTGGGCCGGATTTTGGAAAACGGGATCCACCGGGCGCCCGTTTGTCTCTGCAATTTCCTTTTGAAACTGTGCATACTGCGTGGCATTCATCATTTTCAAGGTACGGCTCTCCGGCACATTGTCGATGCCATAATAAGCATTAAAATTAAGCTGTACCTTTTCGCTTTTACCTGTTTTGGTGGTAATGAGTACCACGCCGTTTGCCGAGCGGGAACCGTACAGGGAAGCAGAGGCCGGGTCTTTCAACACACTGATACTTTCAATTTCATCGGCATTTAAAAAATTGATATCCCCGCTTATAGGCATACCATCTATTACGTATAAAGGGTCGGCGCCGGCGGTCAGCGAAACAGCTCCTCTTATCTGAAACTTCAAGCCTTCACCGGGTCTTCCGGAAGTTTGCATCACCCTTACCCCTGCAAGCTTACCCTGTAACCTTTGGCCTAAAGTGGCAACAGGCATATCTTCCATATCCTTGGCAGATACCGACGAGACCGCCCCGGTTATATTACCCCTCCGCTGTGTTCCATATCCCACAACAACAATATCCTGCATTTCCCTTTCAAGCAGACTGAGCTTCAGGCTGATATTTTTCTGCTCGCCCACTACCACCTCCCTGGTCACATACCCGGTATAGCTGATAACCAGCACCGAAGTTTTATCAGGAACCTGCAGCTTAAAAGAACCATTCCCGTCGGTAGTAGTACCGACAGAAGAACTTTTAATCATAATGCTTACTCCTGCCAAAGGGTTGCCATTATTATCGGTTATACTGCCCGTTATATCTATAGGAGGCAGTAATAGGCTGACCTGTCCCGCAACAGGCTCTTTTTCTTTAATTATCACCATCTTATTAAGAATGGTATACGTAAGCGGCTGATGAGCAAAACAGGATTCAAGGACTGCTTCTAAAGGTGCATTCTTTACAGATATCGTGACGTGCCTGGCTTTTTGAAGTATGGCCTCCGAATAGATAAACGTATACCCGGTTTGTTTTTTAATTGCGGTAAATACTTTTTCCAGCTTTACATTCTTTTCAGACAAGCTGACCTGTTGCGAAAACCCTTTTCCCGCGGCAGTTATACAAAAAACAAATAAAAAGGAAGCGAGGATATTCATAATCAGAAGGTTTCTTAATAAAACCTTTCGCGCCAACATACAAAGTTGGCGGCAAGCAAACAATTGCATAGTTTTGTACAAGTTTGGTTAAACAATAAAGACTATTACCGGTTTTAATTGAATTAACTGGACCCCGACCGGCAGTGTTCCCGCACTTCCGGTTTTTTAGTTAATTCGCTGTTTTACTTTAATTATTCTCAGGTTGATCCCGGAGGCATCATAAAAAAGGTTTAATACATAATTTTATTTTCACTCCCTGCATTCATTTAATATTGGCATCCAATGTATACAGCAATCATCGTTGCATCCCTCTCTTCAATATAAATACGGGAAATAGAGAAAGCGGGGGGGTAAGCCCTGCAAAAAATAAATTGTCACTTCTACTGTTATTGTCATGGCATCAGCATAAGAAATAGGATTGGAGAATAACCCGGGAACCATATTTCTCCTAAATAGACGACCCCACATGGCTTCCTTAAAAATCCGAAAGCTATATTTTTAATTCCGGAGGGGTTAATATCAAAGAATAAGTAGTTAATAAGATGCAATACAAAGAAAAAAGAAAATGTTTATCTTTATATGGGAATATTAAGCAGGTACTACTTATAACCAGAAACGGACTTGTTTATAATTTTGCTGGGTAATATTGTATTTTCCATATAAATTGAACCTGATCTATTTTTTTTGACTTACTGCTTGTTATTGTTATGAAGCCCGCAAACAACGATGAACAACAGCTTGTGAGAGATATTGGAAACGATGATGCGTCAGCGTTTGATGCATTGTACTGGAAATATCACAAGTCTGTGTATGCAAATATTCTGAGGATCATAAAAGACCCCGATATCTCAAAGGACATCTTACAGGACGTATTTGTTACTCTTTGGATAAAAAGAGCGATCTTAAATCCCGGTAAAAGCATTGCTGGATGGCTGTTTACAATAAGTCATCGCAAATGTATTGATCATTTAAGGCTTACCGTTATAAAACCTCTTTTATTGGAAGAGATAACCATTGCGGAAGACCCTGATGACTGCAAAAAAAAGATAGAGCAGGAAAAACAACTGGAATTATTACAACAGGCCATAAGTGACCTGTCGCCTAAAAAGAGAAAAGTCTTTGAATTGTGCAAGCTTAACGGGAAGACGTATGAAGAAACCGCCCGGGAATTAAATATTTCAAAACATACCGTTAAAGAATACCTTACTGCAGCAGTTACACATATAAAAAACAACATCCACCATCAGTCGCAGTCGTTGATCTCAATTTTTCTGGTATCATGCACCTTTATGCACTTTTATACACTTTTTTACCCCCCCCTTTTTTAATAATCCCGTATTAATTAATGAAGCAGCTGAAGCCGGCAGGTTGGTTTATCAGCTCAAAAACTAATATTTAAACAGTGGGAGAAAATAACAACAATGACCTGGATAACAAGTTGACAGAATTGTTGGCTAAACATACGCTGACGGAAGAAGAAAAGCAATGGCTTTTGGACTACCTGGAAAATACAGGAAGCGAAGAGCTGCAGGAAACACTACAGCGACCACTCGCGGCAGGTGTGCAACCTGGAGAAAACACATCACTATATGATCCGGCCGAAATGCTGCAGCTGATCCATGAAAAAGCCGGCATAACCCCACCCCGGAAAAAAACTTTGGTCATCAGGTTCTGGAAGCAGGGACTGGTGGCAGCTTCCGTCATATCATTTTTCCTGCTCCTGGGATATTTTTTATCCCCTGAAGATCCCCGGCAGCAGATCGTCAGGGTAAACGATACAAAGAACAGAAAAACAGGCCAGGATATACCCCCCGGCGCCAACAAGGCTACCTTGTTGTTAGATGATGGATCAAATGTGGTACTCGATGATGCTGAAAACGGTATACTTGCCCGGCAGGGAAATGTGAACATCGTAAAATCGGGCGAAAAGATCAACTATCAACCGGCAAGTACTACAACCGGCAAGCCGGCCTATAATACTATTATTACACCACGGGGAGGGCAGTATGCGATTGAATTATCAGACGGTACAAAAGCCTGGTTAAATGCTGCATCTTCTCTACGTTTTCCGGCTCTTTTCGGAACAGAGGAAAGAATGGTTGAAATTACCGGTGAAGTGTATTTTGAAGTTGCACCAATGGTCAAAGCCGGGTCAAAAGATAAAGTTCCCTTTACTGTAAAGATCAATCCGGCAGCAGGAAATGGCGGTGAAGTAAATGTACTCGGAACACATTTCAATATTATGGCCTATCCCGAAGAAAATGAAGTGCGGACAACTTTACTGGAAGGATCTGTTGTTTATAATAATAACGGCAGTTCAAAAAAGCTTGTGCCGGGACAACAGTCGGTGTTCTCTTCGCAGGAAGGAATGAAAGTGCTGGAGAATGTAAAAGTGAATGATGTAATAGCCTGGAAGAATGGCTTTTTTCATTTTGAAGGATGTGACCTGGAGGTGATACTAAGACAATTAAGCAGATGGTATGATGCAGACGTGGTGTTTAACCGGAAAATAAATGACAGGTTTTATGCCGACATTCCCATGAACACCATGTTGTCTGACGCATTAAAAGCCCTGGAGCTTACAGGTGTTGTTCGTTTTACAATAGAAAACGGAAAAATAGTTGTGAACTAAAACTGAGCTTTATGGTAATTCCCGGTCACTTATCATAACTTAGATAATAAACGTTCATGCAAGACCCTGTAAAGAAATATTTCCTGTATTTTCTTCTGACTGTATTCTGTTTTCCGCTGGCGGCACAGGTCAGCTTTCACGTGTCTCCCGGCGGTAATGACCGGAACAACGGTTCTGCGCAGCGGCCTTTTAAAACCCTGCATCATGCGGTGGAGATCGCCTCGGGAATAAAATCCAAACAGGTAAAGATCTTTTTACGGGAGGGGATACACTACCTTGATAAAACCATTACGATAGAGGCCACGCGATTCTTTCCTGCAGGACTGGAGATAACCGCTTATGAAAACGAAACGGTAATCATCAGCGCCGGGAAACGGCTGCAACTGCAATGGAGACCCTGGAAGAATGGAATATATACAGCGGATGTTCCCAGGGGAATAGCCTTTGAAAGGTTCTATGTAAATGATAGCCTGCAGCCGATGGCACGTTACCCCAATTATGATCCGGCAGCCAGGATATTTCATGGTACGGCGGCGGATGCCATAGCCCCGGAAAGGGTGAAAAAATGGAGCGATCCTGCGGGTGGCTATATACATGCGCTCCATGCGCATGAGTGGGGAGGATTTCACTATCGTATAACCGGTACCGATAGCAACGGGAATGTGCAGCTGGAAGGAGGATGGCAAAACAACCGTCCCAATAAAATGCACGAAAATTACCGGTTTGTAGAAAATATTTTTGAAGAGCTGGATGCGCCCGGGGAATGGTGGCTGGACAAAAATAACAGCAGGCTTTACTACTACCCCCCTGCAGCAACGGATATTACAAAAGCAACCATAGAAGTAGCCCAATTCAAAAATACCCTTGAGCTGAAAGGAACGGAAACCCGTCCGCTCAGGCATATCCGCATTACAGGCATCCGCTTCGCCCACAACGAAAGAAGCTTTATGGATACCAAAGAGCCATTATTGCGCAGCGACTGGACGATCTACCGCGGTGGCGCCATTTTGCTGGATGGCACGGAAAGCTGTACCATAGCGGATTGTGTTTTTGAAGGCATCGGCGGCAACGCGATCATGGTGAGTAACTATAACAGGTACGATACCATTACCGGTTGCCATATTTACAATACGGGCGCTAACGCCGTGTGTTTTATCGGCGATACCAGGGCCGTACGCTCTCCCGCCTACGGCTATGAGAATTTTGTTCCCTATGCCAGGCTGGATAAAACACCCGGACCACTCACCCGGAATTTCCCTCAAAATTGTATCGTGACCAATAACCTCTTTCACGACCTGGGAGATATAGAAAAGCAGGCAACCGGTGTGCAGATACAGGTGGCCGCTGAAATAACGGTCAGCTATAACAGCATATACCAGACCTCAAGAGCAGGCATCAATATCGGCGACGGCTGCTTTGGCGGGCATGTCATTGCATTCAATGACGTATTCAACACTGTGCGGGAAACAGGAGACCACGGCTCTTTCAATTCATGGGGACGTGACCGTTTCTGGGCGCCGGGCAGAAACTATATGGATAGTCTTGTAGCCGCGCACCCGGAATTGATCCTCCTGGATGCGCAAAAGCAAACCATCATACGCAACAACCGGTTCCGCTGCGACCACGGCTGGGATATAGACCTGGACGACGGCTCCTCCAATTACCATATTTACAACAACCTGTGCCTGAACGGCGGGTTGAAGCTGCGGGAAGGATTTTACCGCATTGTGGAAAACAATATCATGATCAACAATTCCTTTCACCCGCATGTATGGTTCCACAACAGCGGCGATGCATTTGAAAGAAACATCGTGATGAAAAAATATGCACCCATACAGGTCAGTGACTGGGGTAATAAGATCGATAACAACCTGTTTCCCGATAGCGCGGCCCTGCATGAGGCCCAATCCCGGGGTACGGATAAAAACAGCCTGGCAGGCGATCCCCTGTTCACCGATCCCGCAAAGGGAGACTATACGGTAAAACCGGGGTCACCGGCCCTAAAAACAGGTTTCAGAAATTTCCCGATGCATACATTTGGCGTGCAAAAGCCTTCGCTGAAAAAAATAGCGCAGCAACCCGTTATACCCGTGCTTATCACCGATGCCGGGCTGGCAGACAAGTCGGTAACAGTTGCTTTTTTAGGAGGCACCATCAAGTCCGTGGAGGGGCCGGGCGATCGCTCCGCCTACGGACTGCCGGATGAAACCGGCGTAGTGATCGTATCCGCCGGGAACAATAGCCTGCTGGCTCAGTCAGGTTTGCAGGACAGGGATGTCATCCGCTCTGCCGGCAGCAAACCCGTCGGGGATGTAAAGGAGCTGATGGACATCTACCAAACCCTCAACTGGACCGGTCATATACCGGTAACAGTCATGCGTAACCAGCAGGTATTGGAAATAAGGTTAAGAACCAAATGATAGCTTATGTAGGTAAGCTACCTGTTCTACAAAAAATTTCCTTCCCCTTTTAGTCGATTTTTGCCACTTCAGTTCTTTTAAGCGTCGCAACACATTACCTTTTGTGGCTGACTGGACTCTGATAGGTATAATCACTTGCTAACATATAACCTATTCACAGGTAGACACTGTGGAGCATTTAAAGAAACCAGGGATGGAGATAGACCAGATGAACTCTTCAATATCGTTGTTGGTACGCTATACTCATTGGCTATGCTGCATACCAACTACGGTGATGCGGTCGGAATACCAACGTCGGGAAGAAAAGATCTATTATGCCTTCCATACTGCCCGTAACCCCCTCCAACTGGCTTCCCGTCACGCCACCATGCGCTCCCGCAGCTATCCCACCGGTAGGACCTGCCAGCAGCCCTTCCAGAATCGCAAGCGTGGCAATGTCCTTATTGTTGGTATTACCATCCGATACATTGGTAAAGTAATAGCTCTTACCCCAGATATCGATACGGTCGCCGGCCATTACTTTCAGGGTAATGCCCAGCCCGGTTACCCCCTGCGTGGTATTGTCCTTTAGTTTAAAAGCTTTTCACTGTTGGCAGTCGTATTGCTGTTGGGATTGTTGTTTACCGGCGGATTACCATTGTGATTGGGATAATCCGTTATGCCGGTGGCATCCTGCTTCAAAACTATTTTGGAAGGATCAATGTTGTAGTAATCCTTTTCCTTAAATACAGCATTGGGGTTTCCGTCTGTGTTGATATCACCTTCGAGCGTGACAGCGGGATAGATGTCCTGTTTCTGCTCTTCGGTCAGCACCATCCTTGTATTGCCCAGTTGGTCTTTAAGGAAATAGTCGTACGCAAAGCCGGTAGGTACATCAGGAGTAGCAGCGTTATTGAAAAGGGGTCTTATCCTGCCTTCTTCATGAGCAGCAAGCTGCAGTCTGTCGATATAGCCCAGGTCTTCATCAAGAATACTGTTGTTGCTGTACACTTTGCTTTCATACACAAATCCCGATATATAGTTCGTGATCGTACTGATGTCTATATTGGTATGGCTGGTGCCTTTATGATTTACAGTGGCTCCGTTCTCCTGTATTGTTTTGCTCAGCTTGTTGCCGGCTGCATCATAGGTATAAGTAATGGTTCCTTTATCGGTGACGGTGATCACCAATGGCAGGTTAAGATGGTTATAGGTGATATTACTAATGCCTTTATTCAAATCCAGGAAGAGATTGCCATTTATGTTATAGGAATAATCCCGCGCCGTGGCGCCATTGCTGCCATCTTTAAAATCACCCAGCTTCCCGTTTTGGGATGCTGTAGACCGGTCATTGACATATTCAAGTAGGCTACTGTGGCCCAGGTATTTATAGACAAGGTCATCAATCGTTTGGGCGGCATTCAATACCAGTGCTTTCTGAATTTTTGTCATAATGTTGCCGTTGGCATCATAGGTTAGACCGCTGACACTAAAGTCCATGCCGTTGGCATTGTCGAAGATGGCGCTGCTGCCACTGCCGTCTGCATGCTGGGTGAAGGCAGCGGCTGTGAGCCGGTTGACCGCATCGTAGCTATAGTTGTATCTTCTCTTTGCCTGGTCTCCTTCGCTTTTCCAGAGCATCCCGCTGATATTACCATTGTATTGCGGGATGATGGTGCCAAGACTCGGGTTTTTATCGTAGCTCAGCTCGAAGCCGAAGTAACGGTCGTTGTTGGGCGTCTCCGCGACATAATCTTTGTTGACATCCAGCAGCCAGCCCCGGATATTGTAACGGTGCTCGGCAGTGGAAAGCGGGGTGCCAGCGGCAGCGCCGGGCTTTTGTCCTAGCTCTTTTTTCTTTAACTGGCCGAGGGCATCGTATTCCAGCTTGCTTACGGTGGTATAAGCAGCGGGCAGGGCATCACCATTGACCTGGTTATGCCTGATCTTCTTATCGGTGCGTACGAGCCTTCCGAGGTCATCATAAACGTATTTGGAAATCGTGTAGCTGGTTTGGGCATTGGTACCGGGTTTCTCCTGCTTTTGCAGGGTCACCAGGGGCTGACCCGTCCAGCTGTATTGGGTGGTTGCAATGTCTGTTCCGCCGAGATGGTTTTTGCTTTTTACCTGGATGAGCCGGGCTTCGGCATCATAAATGTTAACAGTATAGGTAAAATTAGCGGTGCCGATGATACGGGACTCGGTCCAGGTGACCAGTCCCCTCACCTGTCCGGAGGCTTCAAGCACCTGCGCATAATGGGGAGCAGCATTATAGCTGGTAATAAAGCCATAAGTGGCATTGATCTGAGCTCCATCTAGGGCACTGGTAAGTATGGACGCGGAAGGAATGTTATCGTA
>CAKSVK010000053.1 GCA_934502905.1 uncultured Chitinophagaceae bacterium | reverse complement strand
CTGTTATACTTACTCCGGACAGCGATCATACGGTGATGGAAACGATCAACCGGTTGCTGGCGCAGGAAAGTTTCCTTATTCAACCTTTTGTTGACGAAATAAAAAATGGGGAATGGTCGTTTGTCTTTTTTAACGGACGATACAGTCATCATGTGCTGAAGGTGCCCGGGCAGGAGGATTTCAGGGTACAGCAACAGCATGGGGGTATTACAAAATATGATGTTGCCGGAGGGGAAGCATATGCCGGAAAAGCGCAGCAATACATACAGCAGTTTGCAGGCAATACCCTGTATGCACGGGTAGACGGTGTGATCATGCGTCACGGGTTTTACCTGATGGAGCTGGAGATGATAGAACCCTATTTGTTCCTGAACGGAGACAAGAGCAGAATGGAAAATTACTTGAGCGCATTGAATAATCTGCTGTGGCAGGGGACAGACCGGCGCCTGTAATTGTTTTGAGTGATCTGTCCTTAGATAAGTTACTGCACAATATATTTGCGGATGTATGGAACTCCTGAAAACGGTCATCATTATAGTTTCTGCCATCGTATTGTTCATACATGGGTTACAGAATTTTAGCCGGGAACTGCAGGAGTTTGGTGTAGAGAAGCTGCGGGTATTACTGGGAAAAATAACCAAAACCAGGTGGGGCGGTTTCCTGCTGGGCATTTTTGCAACTGCGTTTATACAATCCAGTACGGCTGTATCCGTGCTGACGGTATCGTTGGTTGATTCCGGGGTTATTCTGTTCAAAAACAGTTTACCTATCTTTTTGGGCGCCAACGTCGGTACCACCACCACAGCCTGGGTGATTACACTCGACTCCGATTTAATAGGTCCCGTTTTTATCGTTCTGGGAACGTTGATCAGCATGATCCCGACACGGATATCCATGGCAGGGAAATCACTTTTTTATTTTGGCTTTATATTTTTCTCGCTGGACCTGATAAAAGATGCGCTGGAACCCATAAAGGATAATCCCGAGCTGGTCCGGTGGCTGATGAAAGCGTCCAATCCCCTGCTGGGAGTGATGTACGGGATAGTAATAACGGTTATATTGCAGTCGAGCTCGGTGGTTACCGGGCTGGTCGTGATACTTATCGGGCAGGATATGATCAGCATCCAGGCTGCCATTCCCATCATAATGGGCGCCAATGCAGGCACTACTTCCACTGCGCTGATGGCATCCCTGAAGCTTTCGTCTATGGCAAAGCTGGCGGCCTTATCCAACTTTATCTTCAGTATGGGGAGCGTAGTGGTGATGTTTCCTTTTATCAAGGTGCTGGAGCATGCGGTGATCTCGCTGACACCCAACCCGGTATTACAGATTGCTTATTCACATCTTTTTTTTAACCTGGTGACTGCATTGCTGTTCCTTATTCTTCTGGGTCCGATCTATCAGGCGCTTACAAGGCACAGATGGTTTAAAGAAGGCCGGGAAAACGTTGCTGTCCGCTCAATAGAAGGCAACTGATCTTATTCCCTGGTGTCCGTTGTCTTTGGGGTTCATATTACAGATCCCGGGACAGTATTTTCCTGAGCATTACGATTTGCCCGAGATGATAATAACAATGTTCGGTCATACCGTCTATATTTCTCTGGAAAGTGTTGTATTTCGGATCCACGAAATCTTCCTGCAGCTTTTGTTCAGGCAGGCTCTCTACCAGCGCGGCAAACTCTTCCGCATCTTTCCAGAAACGGCCGAGAAAACTTTCCCATTGCTCCGCCGATTCAATAGTTGGAAAATCGAAACTGTATATGTCCTTTATTTCCAGTGCTCCGCCAGATAATACCTTTTTTATACCTGCGATATAATAATGAACATGTTGCGCCAGCGCTGCGATTGAATTCAGTGATTGAAAGGTTGTCGTGGCTGTTTTCCAATCCAGCGTTGTCAGTTGATCCTTATAATTCGTATTGGCGATCCAGGTTCCGTTCAGCACTACTTCCCTGAACCTGTTTGCAAGTTGTAGACTGTTATTCATATTTTGTTGATTTAAAAGCCTTTTCCTTCTCTGTACGATTTCCGGAAGCTTATTTTTTGAAGCTGCCGTTCAATAATGAGATCTGCTATAATCCTTCCTGCAGGTTCTGCCGTTGCAGCCAGCGCGGTTTTCAGTTTTTCCTCGCTGACATCTATACGGTAGAGCAAATGCAGCAGCCGGTTAAAATCTTTTTCAATCATATTTTCGATATGTGCCGCCAGGGCCGATTCCAGTTCTGCAACAGAAGTATCTTCTGCCGGTACTGTTGTTACCAGGTCAAGAGATATCATTAATGCCTCCCGTTTACCACTACCTTTACCTTCCATTGACATAAAAAAAAATTAAAAAAAATATACGGAGATGTTTGAAAATTTCCTACTTTTAAACCTTTCATAGGATAAGGTTTAATGGCTAAAAACCATTGTTTCCCCTGTTTCTACAGGGGATTTCTTTTTTTTAGCTGTAAGTAATTTATTCTCAACCGGTTAAAATATTTCATCCGTGTTTGTGCAATAAGACAGTGTTTTAGCGGGCATTGTCTCCCTGTTTATGCTCTTTTGCAAAACATTAACAGACGGGTCACCTACTAAAGGTCCGGGATTTCCGGCGTATATAGCGCAGGAATTGAAATGGTTATTACAAACAATCTCACGCATTTGTTTTGCATTCTCTTTAACTGCAGCGTACACATCGTGTTCATCTTTCTGTTCCCATGTTCGTTGCTGTTTTTTGAAGTGAATGAACTATATTTATCATTCACCCAATACTTTAAAAACCAGCACATGAAATTAAAGTTATTTAACCGGCGCCGTTTTATCAAGGAAGGAACCAAAGCTGCTGCCGGTGTCACACTTTTGTCCGTGTCGGGAAAAGCGGTGGTTGCTGCTCAGCAAGCACCTCGTATCAGGTTTTCTGTAATAGGGATCAACCACGGACATATATATGGAATGGTGGATGCTGTGACCCGAGGTGGCGGACAACTGGTTTCTTTTTATGCAAAGGAGGCAGACCTGGCTGCTGACTTCCTAAAGAAATATCCTTATGCCCGCCAGGCGCGCAGCCAGAAAGAAGTGTTGGAGGAGAAGGATACGCAACTGGTCCTGAGCGCCGGTATTCCCGTGGAGAGGGCGCCGCTGGGTATAGAGGTGATGAAGCATGGAAAAGACTACCTGGCAGATAAGCCGGGCATTACCACGCTGGAGCAGCTGGCGCAGGTAAAAAAAGCGCAGAAAGAGACCAAACGCATCTATTCGATCATGTACAGCGAACGGCTGGAAAACAAGGCAACGGTAAAAGCAGGAGAACTGATAAAAACAGGGATCATAGGAGATGTTATACAAACTATTGGCCTGGGACCGCACCGCATGAATGCCGGCTCCAGGCCGGAGTGGTTTTTCGATAAAAAATATTTTGGTGGTATTATATCAGATATCGGCTCCCACCAGATGGACCAGTTCCTGTTCTTTACAGGGTCTACCCGGGCAGAGATCGTGAGCGCACAGACCGGCAATGTGCATCATCCGCAATACCCGCAATTTGAAGATTTCGGCGATGTGGTGGTAAGAGGGAATAAGGGAACGGGGTATCTGCGGGTGGATTGGTTTACGCCGGATGGATTGAAAACCTGGGGAGATGGCAGGCTGACCGTGCTGGGTACGGAAGGTTATATGGAATTGCGTAAATACATAGATATTACCGGCAGGAGCGGGGGGAACCACCTGATGGTTGTGAACCAAAAAGAAACGGTCTATGTAGATTGTACCAACCAGGAACTTCCGTTCGGTGAGCAGTTGGTAAACGATATTATCAACAGGACGGAGACAGCTATGACCCAGGAGCACTGTTTCCTGGCTACCGAGCTGACCTTGAAAGCACAGGCTGCCGCGCAGCCACTGAACTTTGTAAAATAGCTATGGTAAAACGTCCGTTAACTGGCCGGTTTGGATGGTATGGGCGCATTTAAAATGACCTTCAGGACAAGTCCTGTGGCCATGCAGCCCGCAAGGGCGGCAGCTTAGCTGTTCCGTTGTTTCTACTATATAACTTTTGCCGGATAGTGGTCCATATCCGAACGCGGGCACGGTAGAACAGTATACCACCGTCACCGGGGCATCCATTGCAGATGCAAAATGCATGGGAGCGGAATCATTCACATAATTCATTGTGGCATCTTTCATCAGGGCAGCAGATTGCAGGAAATTAAGCTTGCCGGCGAGTACTCTTACAGCGGGGTGATCTGCCTGTTCCGCAATGCTGTTGCATAACGGCAGTTCCGTTGGGCCTCCCAGCAGATAGATGATATATGGAGACGGTATTGCTTTTATCAGCTCCAGCCATTTTTCTGCAGGATACTGTTTGGTAAACCATACCGAAGCCGGGGCAATACAGATATAGGGCTGGTATTTATATCCGGCTACCCGGCTGTAATCTTCAGCCGAAGGATATAAACGGGGATAATATACATCGTTATTGGTAAAATGACGGATCAGGTCCAGGTTGCGCACTACTTCATGAGGCGGGGCTTCGCCTTCTGCAATGCGGTGCTTTATTTTTGTTGTGAAAGCAAAGCTGAGCGGGTTTTTATCAAACCCTATCTTTTCCCCTGCGCCTGATAAAGCAGTTAGCAGCCCGGTGGCTGCATATCGCTGTACGTTGATCACCTTGTCATAACGGTTATGCCTGATCGTTTTCAAGAGCTGCAGGAGAGACCGGTACTTTTCCTTTTTATTCCATACCAAAACGTTTTTGATATAGGGATGACGGGCCAGCAAACCTTCGTTGCCCTTACGCAGTAAAAAATCTATCTGCGCACCCGGGTAACAATGATGCAGCTTTTCGGCGAGACTGGTTGCAAGCACCGCATCGCCGATAAATGCCGTCTGTATGATCAGGAATTTCTCCATCGGATAGTAACCATAATTTAGCCGCGGATGACAGTAACCGTTCCATCTTCGTTCCATTGAATAAGAGAAGAGGGGCGTCCTTCTGTTGTATCATCCTGCCTGTACTTTACTACGTAGTCTACAGAACATAATATGGATGGGTCTATTTTGTGAAAGTTCGCCGGCGCCGGCTGCCCTGAAATGTTGGCAGAGGTGGATACCAGCGGCTTACGCAGCCGTTTTATCAGGTGGCGGCAGAAATCATCTTTTACCAGCCTGATGGCAATGCTGCCGTCTTCCGCGATCAGGTTCGGTGCCACACCCATAGCGCCGTAATAAATAACGGTCGTCGGGTTTTCGGTTTGCTGCAGGTAGTCAAACACGCTGAGGTCAGGTGCTGCTACGTACCTGATGATTTCTCTTTCTTCCGCCATCAGGATGATCATCGTTTTCGACTCCGCTCTTTGTTTGATACGGGCTATCTTTTTTACCGCGGCCATATTGGTGGCATCGCAGCCCAATCCCCATACGGTATCTGTCGGATATAAAATGACTCCACCCTTTTGTAATACTTCCAGGCAGTTTTCTACGTCTTCCGTGAAATTCATTGTGCAAAAATACTATGGAAGAGAAACCCAAACTAATTATGTTTGCAAAAAGAATTAACAATGGATGTACAAAGCTTAATTGTTGAGGCCTGGCAAAACAGGGAACTTTTAAAGGACGAGAAATATGTAGAAGCGGTTAAGATCGTGATTGAAGATGTTGATAAAGGCAGGTTGCGTACCGCATCTCCTTCTGAAAATGGGTGGGTGGTGAACGAATGGGTAAAACAGGCGATACTGATGTATTTTGGTATACAGCCCATGCAGACCTGGCACGCAGGCCCCATGGAGTTTTACGATAAAATGTTATTGAAAAGCGGATATAAGGAGCTGGGTGTAAGAGCAGTTCCGCATGCGGTTGCCCGTTATGGCGCCTATATAGCCCGGACAGTTGTGTTAATGCCTTCTTACGTGAATATCGGTGCATATGTAGACGAGGGCACTATGGTGGATACCTGGGCGACAGTAGGGAGCTGCGCGCAGATAGGGAAGGGGGTACACCTGAGCGGTGGCGTAGGTATAGGCGGTGTGCTGGAGCCTTTGCAGGCGAGCCCTGTGATCGTGGAAGACGGTTGCTTTATAGGCAGCCGGTGTATTGTAGTGGAAGGTGTGATCGTGGAGAAAGAAGCAGTATTAGGCGCCAATGTGGTGTTGACAAAAAGTACCAAGATCATTGATGTAAGCGGGCCGGAGCCGGTGGAGCACAAAGGAAGGGTACCGGCGAGGAGTGTGGTGATACCGGGAACTTATCATAAAAAATTCCCCGCAGGAGAATATGGCGTGGGCTGCGCCCTGATCATTGGCCAGCGAAAAGCCAGCACAGACCTCAAAACCAGCCTGAATGACGCTTTGAGAGATTTTAATGTAAGTGTATAAATAATAAAAGTATTGTATTCGTATCCGATGTATGTTTCTTCGGATTATTAAGAGATGAAGGGGCGTTAACCATCATTTTGTTGCTTCATTTCCTAATAATTTATCTGTGCAAAATATTTTTATTTCTTGTGAAAGGCAGGCCGGATGCGGCTTGCCTTTTTTAATGGCAGGTTTATTAAAAATATTTTATCCATAGTGGAAATAAATTATACATATTTGACGTTATTACATGGTAAGCCCGGTAGAAAAGGGTTTATCCTTTCCATATATCCTGTAACAGACCAATAGCTGTGAAGATTGAAATGCTGAAGGAGCCCTTCATGCGAACCGAAGAAAACTTCCTTTGTATACAATAACTGAATCACCGGCATCCTGTATAGGATGGTGAAGACCGATCTGCCTTCCCGGGAAATTATACAGGATGATTTACCTTCGGTGAGCGTTCAGGTGTTCGTTTTATACAAATTTTTCGGGCGGTGAGATGCCGGCCGGTAGCGAAATGCACATTATATACCCCGTACCTGTATCATCTTTACCTTTGCTTATGAAAATATTTTGCGCATTGCTGAATATTCCCCAATAACATTCGTCAGATGTGCCGGGCTGCTATGATTGGCAGCCCGTTTTGTTATATTCCTTTTCCTTCACCTGGAAAAATTAGAAATCGAGTAGCTTTAAAACCGCTTCATCCCCCTGCACGGCATGTGATGGAAGGGGATGATCTGCATTGTAAACTTCCAGTTCCGACTGATCCAGCACCGATGACCGGCTTTCGTCTATGTTTCCCGTCCTGTCCAATACCTGTTGAAGGTCCAGCCGGAGATGTTTTGCCATAAAAGTGTACATCGCTTTTCTTTTGGAGGGGCCATAGTCATGCTTTTCATCGGGGAGGTGTACCAGCTCCGTGTTGAGAGGCTTACCGTACAGGCCGTATATCTTCCGGAGATATGGAAATTCAACTTCCGGGTTGTTTTTGGTCCAGTCGTCCCCGTCAGAAATCAGCAGGAGAGGACGCGGAGCGGCAAGTGCCGTTATTTCCACATTATTGGTCTGGTAGCTTCCGCTTTTGTGTACCGGCATACCGCTTTCGCACGTACACCCTCCGAAAAAGTGTGCGGATACCATCACGCAGGGTACTGATACTTTAATTCGGTTATCCAATGCTGTTAGCATAAAGGTTTGCGTGCCACCGCCCGATTCACCCGTCATGGCTACCCGGCCGGTATCTATGCCCGGCAGCGACAGCAGGAAGTCCAGCGCTCTTTTGCTGTTAATGGTTTGCAGCTTAAGTCCTTTTTCCAGCTTGTGGCTACATTGCCTGGAATCTCCCTGCCCGATCATATCCCATACAAAAACAACTGCGCCCATCCTGGCGAGCGTGGCGCACCGTTTCTGGGTTTGTTCACGGAAACGTCCTTCGGGGTTATTTCCATGACCATGCGGACACAAAATACCGGCATAACTTTTCTGTTCGTGTAAGGGTCTGTACAGGTTGCCGGTTATATAGAAGCCGGGCAGGCTCTCAAAAAATACATTTTCAACCGTATAACCATCCATTATCTTCTTACCATGAATTACCGGTTTTCCCACTGGTACAGCCGGCCAGTTATTGAGTTCCATACCCTGCTTCAATTGCTGTCTTACCAGGGCAGCACGCTGCTGCCAGCTGTTCAGGTCGGCAGGCGCGAGTGTTTGTAAAAGATCTTTTCCCTGTTGTTCCGTAAAATATGCGCCCACGCATAATTCCTTCTGGGCACAGACGGGCAGGATGAATACAGTCATTGTTAAAAAAAGGACGAATCTTTTAACCATACATCATTTATTAAAGGCAGTTTATAACTATTTGTGATGTGTTTAACAATACAATTTATGAATTTTACCGTTTAGGAATATTCCTTGCGGTAAAGTGATATCCGGTCAATCAAACTTTAAATAATTACCGGTGCAACGAACCGGATCGGGGAATGATCTTACAACATCGATCACATATGGAATAACGGATGAGAGAAATTTACACAGACTAAAATTCCAAATTACAAAAACACACTGATGGAAGCAATTACTGTTCCTTTTAAGAAAACGATGATAAACCCCTGGGCCCTCCATAACGGAAAATCTGCAGAGGAAAAAATCCCGGGATCTGCTACTATTATTTCCTGTTCGGGACAAATAATGATAGATGAATCCGGCAACCCGGTATACGGCAGCATGGAGGAGCAACTCGCACAATGTTTCACCAACCTGGAACAACAGCTCCGGCAAACCGGGTATACGTTATCTGATGTTACCAGCTTAAATTTTTATACCACGTCTTTAGATGCTTTTTTCGGAAGTTACGACACGATCGCTTCCCGGCTGAAAAGCTTCAGGCTGGTGCCTTCCTGCACTTTAAAAGAAGTTAAAGCGTTGACTTTTCCGCAAATGGCTATAGAAATAGAGGCGGTAGCAGCTCGTTGATGTATTTATTAATGGGTGCAAAAAAAGGACTAAATGTCTTTATTTTGCACCCATGAAATTAGATATTCTTGCAATAGCCGTTCACCCGGATGATGTGGAGCTGGGGTGCGCAGGTACCTTAATGATGGAAAAGCTCCGTAATAAGAAAGTGGGTGTTATTGACCTTACACAGGGAGAGCTCGGTACCAGGGGTAGTGTGGAGACCAGGGCCATTGAAGCAGCTACTGCTTCAGAGATCATGCAACTGGATGTTCGTGAAAACCTTGGAATGGCAGACGGCTTTTTCCGTAACGATGAAACGCACCAGCGGTTGCTGATCAGATATATTCGCAAATACCAGCCGGAAATTGTCCTTTCAAATGCCCTTGATGACCGGCACCCTGATCACGGACGCGCAGGACACCTGATAAAAGACGCCTGTTTCCTGAGCGGACTTCGTAAAATAGAAACAACAGATGAGGATGATAAGCCGCAGCAGCACTGGCGCCCGAAGTATGTATTTCACTACATACAGGACCGGTATTACGAGCCGGATTTTGTATACGATATCACAGCCGTATTTGACCGGAAATTAGATGCGATCAAGGCTTACAGCTCACAATTTCATTCTTCTGCATATAGCTCGGATGAGCCGCAAACCTATATTTCCACTCCCGGGTTCCTGAATTCCATTATAGGCAGAACCGCGATGTTCGGAAAAATGATCGGTGTGCCTTATGCTGAAGGTTTTCGCACGGAAAAAATGATCGGCATAGACAACTTTGATTCTTTTATTCAGAAGGATACCTAAAAGTTGTACCCGACCGTAAAGAAAGCCTTATTACCGTAGGGGCTGTAAGCGTCCTGGATAACGTCATATTGCAGCATCAGCAGCAATGCGCCGTTACGCCCTCCCATAGGAATAGCGCCGCCGGCACCCAGTAAAACAGATGGGATCATTCTTCCTTCCAGCTTTTCCGTCACGTCGTTGTATTTTAATGAACCCCACATATAGTTAAATTCCGGCTGTGCCTGCACAAACAGGTATTGCATAGGATAAAACCTGCCAAAGACATTTGCGCCTGCATATCCCTGGCGGTAGCGCTCATTAGCCCTCCGGTAACTGTAGTATATAAAGCTGGGACCCGCTCCTGCCGCAAGGTATTGATTGAACCGGTAGCCCACCTGGGGCGATATATTGATAAAAGTGTTGGAGCCGAATGTTAAACCGAAATTACCTCCGAAGAATAGTTTGGACTTGTCGAAGCCCTGGGGTTGCGGCTCTTCTTTGTCTTCCTCCTGCGCATGCAACTGCATACAACATAAACCACTGAGTAAAAATATCATCAAGCATTTTTTCATCGGTATCATTTTTAATGTAATAAATAATAGACGTTAAAACGATAAACGTGTTGTTTTATTTACTTGCAAAAATAGGTGCGAAGAAGCTTCCGGCGTATCAATGCGATACAGATTTTGAAGTTTTTCTGTTAAGACTATTCTAATTGTCCTATATTGGTCTTCAGTAGCGCACCCGTTTCACCCCAATCCAGTTATTACATGAAAAATTACATTATTGGTTTTCTGGCGACCATATTTTCATTGGTATCCGCAATGGAGGTATCCGCCCAGGGAATTTGTTTTTTTGATGAAAAAAACGATGTGTTGCTCAAAGATCCCGTTTTGGCTGCGCAGGTCAAAGAAATGAACGAAGCGGTGAGGAGGTATATCTCCAATAAAAGATCGGGGCCTTCCATGAAAACAGCTACGACGCTGCATACTATTCCGGTGGTAGTGCATGTCATGCATACCGGGGGCGCCGTTGGTACCGTTTATAATCCTTCCGATGCACGTATCCATGCGATGATTGACTACCTGAACCAGGTATTTGTAGGCACCTGGCCGGGCATGGAGCCCCAGCAGGGAGGCGTTGGAGTTACGGATATCCAGGTCCGGTTTGAGCTGGCGAAAAGAACGCCGGCCTGCGGCAGCACCACCGGCATTAACCGGGTAGATGCGTCTTCGCTGCAGGATTATGTAACCCGGGGGCTCAATGCCAATACAGCTGACGGCGTTCCGGAGGTCACACTGAAAAACCGCTCCCGCTGGGATCCTGCCGGGTATTATA
Organism: uncultured Chitinophagaceae bacterium; assembly: GCA_934502905.1. Lineage (GTDB taxonomy): Bacteria > Bacteroidota > Bacteroidia > Chitinophagales > Chitinophagaceae > Agriterribacter. The sequence continues at coordinate 9,257 of CAKSVK010000053.1, read as the reverse complement.
ATATCTGGATCGTTAATAAAATAGACGGTAAAGACGGTACATCGGGACAGTTTGTAGCAGGGTATGCTTATCTGCCGGGCTATCCCCCGGAACTGGATGGAACCGTTATGCTGGCCACGCAGGTGAATGCCGGTAACAAGGTATTGCCGCATGAGATCGGGCACGCATTCGGGCTGCACCATACTTTCCGGGGATCTGCTTCAGCAGCAGAATGCCCCTCGGATGATGATTGTTATATGGACGGTGATATGGTATGCGATACCGATCCTGTAAGCAATAATGTAATCAACGGCGTATACAACTTTGCCTGCCGCACGGGCGATAATACCTGTACCCCGGAGCCTTACAGCAGGTATTCCGTCAATACGGAGCATAATATGATGGCTTATACCCATTGTTCCAGCTTGTTTACCGAAGGGCAGAAGGAGCGTGTGCTTGCAATGATGAGCCTGCCTTCGCGGGCCGGCCTGGTAGCGCCGGCAAACCAGGCATTGATCCCTTGTGAGGCTCCGGCTGTTAATTTTTCTGTGGAGGCAGTAACAGTAAAAGAAGGTACGGGCAGCATATACGATGGCTGCCGCCGGTATACTGATTATACCTGTAACATGGAGATAGGCGCTGCCGCTACGGAGGATGCAACAGTAACCCTGTCTGTCACCGGCTCGGCAACGCAGGGACTGGATTATGAGATAACCACCAATGGAGATTTTAATCTTCCATCCGTCAATATTTTATTTCCGGCTTCGTCAACAGACCCCCGTTCATTTTCCATCAGGGTATATGACGATAGTAATGTGGAAGGAGATGAAACTGTGAACATACACTTTTCAGTAGATGCAGGAGGAGGCACGGCGGTAAAAGGAACAGATATTCCCACGCTTACGCTTACCATATCAGACAACGATGAGCTGGTGGCACCGTTCAACGGACTGGTAACATTGGGTACGGGCCAGGCGAACCTGGAAGAGCTGTTTAACGCCACGCTCGATAAGCAACGTGCACAATTTTTGTACCAGGCTGGTGAACTCACTGCATTGGGTCTGTCAGCCGGGCATATCGGGTCCGTTGCCTTTAATATTACCGATAAGCTCAGTACGCGTGCATATGCAGGATTTACCATCCATGCAGGGCTTACGCCGGCAGCTCATCTTGGCACCGGCGCTGTAACACCGGTATATGGATTGGCACCCGTGTATACTGCTCCTGCGCAAAGCGTAGTGCAGGGATGGAATACTTTTACGTTTTCCACACCGGTATGGTGGGACGGTCTCAGCAGTCTCGTGCTGGAGATATGCTTTGACAATGGCGTGTCAGAGGCTTCTGCAGGAAAAGATAAGATCGCCATATATTCCGATGGGTCGGACGGTACACAAAGCAATTTCATCATGCAAAGCGGCATTACCTGTGCCACCGGTTACAGCCTTATACAATATTTACCTTCCGGTTTCAAACCTGTTCTGCGTTTCAGCATGGATATAACGGGTGTGGCAGTAGAAACCGGGCTTTCAGAAACAAGTTTGTATGCTGGCGCCGGCAGCAGCGAATACCTCTACTCGCCGGAGAACAGGCTTATGGCACGTATCTTTGATACGGACCATACCCTGGGATGTGTCGCTGCTTCCGTACAGGCAGCCGGGACAACCTGGTCACCTTTTATGGGAGGAAAGCGTTCGGCAAAGGTGATCGGTATGGTGCCCTCACAGAACAAGGATATTGCAGGTTATGCTGTTTCCCTGTATTTCACAACGGATGAGCTGGATGGTATTGACCCCGGTGATATAAAAATAGCAAAAACCTCTGCGGCCAGTCTTTCGGAAGCGAATGCTGCTAACACGGTGCTGGAGACGCCGGTCGTGAGCACCATAGGAAACAATATACATGTGTTTACCGCATCATTTACAGGATTCAGCACCTTTTTCCTAACGGATGCTGCTGCTGTGCTGCCTATTACGTTGATAAATTTTTCCGCAGAGGTAAATGCAGATAAAGATGTGTGGGTAAAATGGAAAACATCCAGGGAAAAAAATAATGCGGGCTTCGATATCGAAGTATCAGGAGACGGAATGAACTTTACCATGCTAAATTCAACACCATCAGGGGGAGATACGGAAACCGGTCATCATTATAGCTATCTTCACCGGCGGCCCGGTAATGGCCTGCATTACTACCGCCTTCGTCAAACTGATCTTGACGGGAAGATCACTTATTCATTTACCGTTATGGTAAAAATTGACAATGCTGCCCACATCAGGATTGCACCGGTGCCTGCCGGGGAATATGTAACAATATATCTTGGAAAGAAGCTGCAGGTTCCGGTAAAAGCCTTGATCTGCAACCAGGTATCCCAGCAGGTATCCGAAACCGTTATTCCTGCGGGTGCATCACAGCATATGTTGTCTGTTTCAGGATTACCCGCGGGTGTATATTTTATGCGGATGGAAATTGACCGGAGCCTGGTTGTGTTGCGGTTTGTAAAAAAATAAATTTACAGATCTGCCAGGAACTGGGAGTTAATATACTGTGCAACTGCCTGCAGGCTTTGTGTGTCTTTATACACGGCCAATTGCCTGTCGGCGCCTGTTCCCTTTTCTATGACCCGCTGTACCATGGCCAGCCTGTGCCTTGATCCCAGGTGGTCTACCACATCATCCACAAAGTCGAGCAGCTCGTAGATCAGCACGCGGGTATTCACTTCTTCCTCTTTTCCAAAGTCTATCAGGTGGCCATCCAGTCCGTAACGGCTGGCACGCCACTTATTTTCATTTACCAGAGCGCGTGAATATTGTATGAAATTCAGGTTCTCCATCCGCAGCTTATACAGCTTGGCGCATATGGCCTGGAACAGGGCAGCTATTGCAATGGTCTCGTCAATGGTAAGCGTCACATCACACACCCTGAATTCTACGGTATTAAAGAAGGGATGCACACGAAGGTCCCACCATATTTTTTTGGCGTTATCAATACAGTTCGTTTTTATCAGCAGGTTGACATAGTTATCGTATGCTTCAATGCTTTCAAAAAAATCCGGTATGCCGGTCCTGGGAAATTTATCAAAAACCTTTGTGCGGAATGACTTGAACCCGGTATCCCGGTCTTCCCAAAACGGGGAATTGGTGCTGAGGGCAAAAACGTGGGGAAGAAAATACCGCGCCGAGTTGGCAATGTGGATGGCCATTTTCCGGTTTTCCATTCCCACATGCACATGCAGCCCAAATATGAGATTGCTTCTGGCAGCATCCTGCATTTCGTTTACGATCTCATGGTAACGAATGTTATCTGTGATCAGCTGGCTTTCCCACAAGCTGAAGGGATGTGTGCCGGAGGCGCCCATTGCCAGTCCGAGTTCTCCCGCTATCGATGCTATGGTCCTTCGCAGCACACTTACATCGTTGTAGGCAACGTCAATGTTTTCACAGATGTCGGTCCCTACTTCCACCACTGCCTGGTGCATTTCGGCCTTTACCTTGTCCCTTATGATTTTTTGTCCCTCCGTAACAATTTTCTGCTCATGACTTTTTAGCTCAAATGTCTGGGGATCCAGCACCATGTATTCCTCCTCGATGCCGAGCGTGAATTGCTTATAACTGAGATTAGCCATGATCAGGTATGTTGGGCGTTATGTATTGGTCAATTGAATTTATAATTTTTCCCGGATGACGCTTTTTTTGATGAACTGTCCCCAGGTCAGGTTGTCCACACCTTCCCTGAAAGCCTGCGCCCTTTCTATAGCGTAGTTAGCCGCTGTTTCTACCACCCATTCAAAATTCTCCTCACCCACACTGGCTATATCCGCATCGGGTGCGGGATTACAAAAATCGATCGCATACGGTACGCCGTTCCTCAGGGCCAGCTCAACGGTATTGAAGTCGTATCCAAGGTATTGGTTGATGCGCAGCACAATTTCTTCCATTTGCCGGTATCTTTCCTCGCCGGGGTTAAAATCGGCAACATAGCGCAGGTGATGCGGGTTGCGTGGCTCGTAAGGCATAATGCGGACATGTTTGCCCCCGATGCAATAACACCTGTAATATTCCTCAAAAACAATTTCTTCCTGGAGCAGCATTACCAGTTCACCGGTTTCCGAATGCTTATTGAAGAAATCGTCCATGCTCTCCAGCCGGTAGACATTTTTCCAGCCCCCGCCCGCAAAGGGTTTCATGTAAGCGGGAAAGCCTACATAATTAAAGATACCCTCCCAGTCGAGGGGATAAGCCAGGTTGGAAAAAGAGTCTTCGGAAGTATCCGGCGGCAGTTCCCTTGACGGAAGTATCACGGTTTTGGGCACCGGCACATTTATTTTTGTTGCCAGCGCATTGTTGAAAAATTTCTCGTCCGCGCTCCACCAGAAGGGATTATTGATAACGGCGGTACCGCTGATAGCGGCATTCTTCAAAAAGGCCCTGTAAAACGGAACATCCTGGGAAATACGATCGACAATAACAGCATACCCGCTGCTCTCACCCTGCATTACCTTGTCTATGAGAACCGGCTCGGCAATAATTCCGTCAGGTTTTTTCCGGTTGATCCGCTCTACAAATGCTGTGGGGAAGGAACGCTCTTTTCCATGTAATATTCCGATTTTTTTCATATTCTTGTGTTTTTAGCCGGTTTTGGTAATTTTAAAGCAGATCCTGAATATATCTGATTTTTCCCAAATCTATTTTTTTCCTGCTGAATCACCAAAAGGCTTTGTTTATTTCATGAATGTTTTCCCTGTAAGGATAAATTATATGGTTTTTTGAAGATACTGTTTTTAATTTGCCGCCGTTAATACAGTATAATATCCTGTTCCTGTATTTTAATTAAGCAATGACTACCAAAATATCAATACCCGTGACGCATCACGTTATCCGCTCTTCTTTCCTGAAAAGGGAAGTAAAGGTGGATCTCTATTATCCTTTGTCCGGTGCAGAGGGTGCTGGTATCAGCTTATTATTGATCAATGATGGTCAGGATATGGAGAAGCTGGAACTGCGGGACATGCTTACCCGGCTGCAAAGTGACGGGAAGATCGCGCCGCTGTTTTGTGTGGGGATCCACTGCGGTGAGGACAGGAAAAATGAATATGGCGTAGCCGGCATTCCGGATTATAAAGGAAGGGGCGCCAAAGCCGGATTGTATACCCGTTTTGTTTTTGAAGAGTTATTGCCGTTTATCAGGAAACAAAGCGGGATACACTCTTTTAAGACCAAATCTTTCTGCGGCTTTTCGCTGGGAGGTTTATCCGCCCTGGATATTGTATGGTCACATCCCAGGGAGTTTTTCAGGATAGGTGTTTTCAGCGGATCGCTCTGGTGGCGCTCTAAAGGACTTGATGAAGGATATGTGGAAGAAACAGACCGGATCATGCATGATCAGATAAGGAAGGGGATGTATGCGCCCTGGTTAAAATTCTTCTTTGAAACGGGGACCATGGATGAGACAGAAGACCGGAACAATAACGGTATCATAGATTCCATAGACGACACCCTGGGTCTTATTGAAGAGCTGGAACGAAAAGGATATCACCGGCTGAATGATATCAGGTACCTGGAACTGGAAGATGGAAAACATGATGTAGCTACCTGGGCAAAAGCAATGCCCTGTTTTCTTCAGTGGGGATGGGGTTTAGAATAATCTGGTATAGGCATTTTCTCCCAGCATGGTTTCGTAACGGTCTATTTCCTTTTTCAACATTTGCGTGATCTCATTTTCCGTGTTGATTTTTTTCCCGTCTTTCAGGAGACCGTCTATCCACTCTCCGTTTTTCCAGGATTTGAATATTTCCACCGTTTCACTTTTTTGTCCGGATTGCAATAAGGCAGTGTAGGCGATCAACTGTTCTTTGTCTCTTACCTTGAAGAACAGGAATTTGTGAGGACGGCGCACCCCGATTCTTTTATGCAGCACCACCGCCGTGATATTTTCAGGTAAAATTATTTGATATTGATCCATGATGCAAGTTTTTAGTTAACCCTGACAGGCACCCGATCAAAGGGAAACGGATTACTTAAATAGAAAACATTAAAAATATATTGATTGTATAGCCCAAATATACATTATAATAGTGCCGCCCCACGATACCATACTGTTAATATTTTAGATTGCCTCACGTCATTCGTAGTGCTTTGAATCAGCTAATCTTTTTTATAGAAGAGCTTTACTCCCGGTCGTGGTGTGTTATACCTTCATCTGTGCTGAACTGTGCTGGATAAATATCATTTTCATTGTGTTCTTCTGCCTGTAATACAGACAGGAAGAATAAAACTCTTTGTAATGTGTTGCCGGCGCCGGCTTATACGGTATGACTTGGTATATTTGTAAATTATTTTTCAAAATCTTATTTGCTTAATGCGTATGAACAGGATCTTATTGGCAGCCGTGTTGGGTTTATTGTCTGTTTCGGTTGCTGCGCAAAACAATGTCACTATTAAAGGGGCCGTATTAAGTAAGGATATGCAGCCCGTTGCCGGCGCCTCTGTTTACCTGCTGAATACAAACTATGGTACCGTTACGAATAACGCCGGCGTTTTCTCTATCACGAGATTGCGTACGGGTAACTATATCCTGCAGGTATCAGCAATCGGTTATACCACGATCAATGAAAATCTTACGGTCACGGAGGAAGGGTTAAATAATCTGCAGCTGGTGCTTGAAGATGCAGACAACAGGCTGGATGCAGTTGTGGTAACGGCTCAAAAAAGGGAAGAGCAGCTGCAGCGTGTGCCGTTAAGCATTACCGCTCTTTCATCAAAAGATATAAAGGAATACCGGCTTTGGCATGCGAACGACATTACCGCTATAGTGCCTAACCTGTATTCTTCCAACTCGGGCGATGAACGGAATGTTACTTCCATCCGTGGTATAGGAACAACTTCTTACGATCCGGCGATCGCTACTTATGTGGATGGCGTAAACCAGTTCACGCTGGATACTTATTCCTCTCAACTGGTAGATATAGAACGCATTGAAGTGCTTCGCGGTCCGCAGGGAACTTTGTACGGCAGAAATGCGATGGGAGGGGTTATTAATATCATCACCAAACAACCCACGGATAAAACAACCGCTTTTGCTGAAGCCAACCTGGGAAATTATGGATTGCAACGGTATGAAGCGGGTTTCCGTACGCCTGTCGTGAAAGGAAAGTTATATCTCGGTGCTTCTGCAATGTATACATCCAGAAATGGTTATTATACCAATACCCTGACGCAACGTTCTTTTGAGGATCAGAAAACTTACGCGGGCAATTATTTCCTGAAATATAAAGTGTCTGAAGCCTGGAATATAAGCCTGAATCTTCGCCACCAGTCTACCCTGAATGACGGTGCATTTCCCTTATCGGGAAGTGTGGAGGAAGCTTTTGAGAAACCGTTTGAAATAAGCCAGAATGCAAAAGCGCGTATGAGTGATAAAACCCTGTTCAGTTCCTTTTCGGTGAACCACAGCGGAAGAGGTTTTATCTTCAGCTCACAAACAGCTTACCAGTCCAACCACCGCTATTATAAAAGCCCGATAGATGGTGACTTTTCTCCGTTGGATATTGTCACTATCATCAATGATTACGGCAGAAAGTATAATAATGTAAAAACCTGGACACAGGAATTTAAGTTCAGTTCCCCGGCTGCTTCACAAAGCAGGCTGCAATGGACAGCAGGAAGCTTTTTGTTCCTCGATGACCGGCCCAATAAGCAGGCTACCCATTATGGCGAAGATGCCGGTGTTTTCGGTTTGCCGGATGTAAATTTTGCTACGATCAATACGACATTGGGAAAAGGGCAGGGACTTGCTTTCTACGGGCAGGGAACTTATGCTATCACTGATAAGCTGGACCTGACCGCAGGACTGAGATACGATTATGAGCATAAAAAATACAGCGGCTTCAGCGAATACCAGAAAGACGGTCAGCCGGCATTTGTAACGCTGCCTGATACAGCAGCCGGCGTAAGCTACAGCGCGTTTTCACCCAAGGCCGGCTTAACCTGGCATGTTGCTGCTTCTACTAATGTGTATGGCACCTATAGCCGCGGCTTCCGCACCGGCGGGCTTACGCAATTGTCTTCAGACCCGTCTCAGGCGCCGTTGCATCCTTTTGATCCCGAATACAGCGACAACTTTGAAGCAGGCATTAAAAACAGCTTCCTGAATAACAGGCTGCATGCCAACCTGGTATTGTTTTTTACAAATGTTACGAACATGCAGGTGCCCACGCTTGTGCTGCCGGTGGCCATTATTGTTACCCGCAACGCCGGGAAGCTGAGGAGTAAAGGAGCGGAGCTGGAGCTGGCAGCAACGCCCGTGAAAGGCTTGCAGCTAAATTATAATTTCGGGTATACCGACGCCTCCTATACCCGCCTGGTTGTACCACAAAACGGAGGAGGTGTGGTAGATCTCAAAGGCAAAAAACAGATCTACACGCCTGCATATACTTCTTTCTTTGCTGCGCAATATGGCCTGCCGATCGGTACCCGTCAGCATCTCCGTTTGGTAATACGCGGTGAGTGGGCATGTGTTGGAAACCAGTATTTCGATCTCAGCAACAGCATTGAACAAAAAGCATACAGCTTATTTAATACCCGTGCAGGGTTTTCTGCGAAAAATTTTGAGGTAATGTTCTGGGGAAGAAACCTGGGTGATAAAAAATATATAGCTTATGCTTACGACTTCGGTGCCGTTCACCTGGGAAATCCAAGAACACTGGGCGTGAGCCTGGGTGTTCGTATATAGAATAATAATTATTTTTTCGAAAAGTCTTCTCACCTTGGAAGGAGGGAAGACTTTTTCATTTAAGCGGACGGAAGGTTACAATACTGGCGTAAGGCCGACTGCCGGGCACCGCATGCAGCCAAATTCCCTGCAGGGTATGCCGCAGGTTATGTTTTTTCGTTATTACGATGGCTACTTCTATTGGCTTTAAAAGCCTTTTGTAAATATGCTTGTGAATTAGTATATGTTATACCCGCAGATTATGAATTTTCTACAGGTTGCCGGTTGCGCCGGAAGGAATTATAATGGAGCGGTATATATAAAAAAATTGAGGCTCATGGAAATGAGCCCCCTTTAGTTTCAACCCTAAACCCTTGAGAAAGATGTCTAGTATATTGCGAAGATTATGCCAAACTTGAGAAAAGGGTTAATTTTTTTATCAAACCACCACTTTGTGGTATGTGTTCGTTTCCTTCTATACCTCAAACTGGTAATGTAATTATTGAAACTGATGTGGAGATAGGCGCAAACACTAGTATCGACAGGGCTACCATGGGAAGTACCATTATACGTAA
>CAKSVK010000052.1 GCA_934502905.1 uncultured Chitinophagaceae bacterium | reverse complement strand
GTCTTTCAGATTGAATGTTTTTCGATATTTTAGGATGTCAGATCCCTTTTTCCTGTCAGTAACAATAATCTGTTTTACATAGTAAAGAAGGTGTATGAAGAAAATAGGATTTTTATCGTTTGGACATTGGTCTAACCATCCTGCCTATAGTACCCGCACGGCAGGCGACACATTGCTTCAGTCTATTGATTTGGCCGTTGCTGCTGAAGAAATCGGTCTGGATGGCGCTTATTTTCGGGTACATCATTTCGCGGCTCAGTTAGCATCACCATTTCCTTTGCTTTCGGCCATTGGTGCCAAAACAAGTAAAATAGAAATTGGAACAGGGGTAATTGATATGCGGTATGAGAACCCGCTGTATATGGTGGAAGATGCCGGAGCTGCTGATCTGATTTCGGAAGGGCGGCTACAATTGGGAATTAGCAGAGGTTCGCCGGAACAGGTAATGGAAGGGTGGCGTTATTTTGGATATGAACCTGCCGAAGGAGAAACCGATGCAGATATGGGGCGCCGTAAAGCATTGGAATTTCTCGACAAGTTAAAAGGTGTCGGGTTTGCCCGGCCTAACCCATATCCGATGTTCCCGAACCCTCCCGGCTTACTGCGTCTGGAGCCACACCCGGAAGGATTGCGGGAGCGGATTTGGTGGGGAGCCGCTTCCAATGCCACTGCTGTTTGGGCCGCCGAGAATGGAATGAACCTTCAAAGCTCCACCCTGAAGTACGATGAAAGTGATAAACCTTTCCATGTACAGCAAGCCGAACAGATCAGGCTGTACAAGGAAGCATGGAAAAAAGCAGGACACCAACGTGAGCCAAGGGTGTCGGTGAGCCGGTCAATTTTCGCATTGGTAACTGACCAGGATCACTATTACTTTGGGCAGGAAGCCAACCGGGTAGATACAATCGGAGTGATTGAACAGGACAAACGCGCCATTTTCGGAAGGAGCTATGCTGCGGAGCCGGAGCAACTCATAAAAGAATTGGCCGAGGACGAAGCTATCCGTGAAGCCGATACGCTCCTTTTGACCATACCCAACACATTAGGCGTTGATTATAATGTGCATGTGCTGTCTTCTATTTTAGAGTATGTGGCGCCAGGGCTGGGCTGGCGTTAGATGTGTACTATCGGAGTTTCCTGCGGCAAACACCTGAAGAAGAAAAGGAGCTTACAGGAGCTCCGAATCTGTTTCAGATAAATTAGGCCACACTGTAAATTTTAATGTCCGGCTCTTTTTTCAAAAGCGGTTTCAGAGAGGTTACCACATCCTGATTGAAAAGCGCGCTCATCAGATATCCCTGTGCATTCTCCACGCTGTCAAACCCATGTAAAACCTGGACATCTGCAGCATGCAAAAGCAGCTCTTTGGACAAAGCCCCTTTGATGGTTTCTAAAAATGGGGTTTTATACCGGCTGTAAACACCTGCAGCAGTAGCCCTGTCTGTGTCGTCAATTTGTAAGGTGATCTCTAAATATGCTTTTGCCATCATTGTGCATTTAATTTATGCAGCAAAGTTCTTTGCTATGCTAACTTCAGACAATGGGCAAAAGAGAGAAGAAATGGTAATTTTAAGAAACCGACTTCCTGAATTCAGACGGAGAAATCTGTGTGTGTTTCTTAAAATATTTTACAAAATAAGAAGCATCGTCAAAGCCTAAACGATAACCGATCTGGTTGATGTTCAGGTTGGAATACAGCAGCAGGCGCTGGGCCTCCAGGATAATACGTTCCTGTATCATTTGCGACGGGGTTTTATTGAGTAACTGCTGGGTGAGATCGGATAGTGTTCTGGATGATACAAATAGCATCCGCGCATATTCGGATATGGTAAATCCTTTGTGATAGCTTTCATTTATCAGATTTACGAACCTGACGAGCTGCGCCTTCTTTTCGTTTAACAATTCCGGCAGGCGGTCCACAGGTCGTTCGGCTTCATTTTTTCTGCGTTGTACCTGGATAAGAAAGGATTTGAGGTAATTTCTTAATAGCTGCTCTTTGCCAAAGGTCTCTGTATTCTCCAGCTCCTGTTTTATTTGCGAAATATATTCATTCAGGACTTTGTCAATGCCGGCGTCCAGACAACAGGAAGGTTGCTGATAAGGGTCATTGAACAGGTTACCTTTCAGAAAAAAAGCTGTTTCATTTTCACCTGGCACAGGTTTGTTTTTATGTGATGGTTCAAATCAAGAACAGCAAGCTGCGGCTTATCCGGTTGGTGCCTGTTAAGATGATACTCGTTTATTACATTGTTTTCTTTCGCCATGGCTGTTCATTACCCCTGCTTTTATGAGACGACTAATTTACAAAAACCATATTATTGCTGACGGAGCGGGAAAGCCGGTCAGACCGGAGAATGCGCATAAGTACCACAAATTTTCTCAATTCTCCATTAAAAATAATACCGGTAAAAGGATATTCGTCCGTTAAAACAATATTCAGTATCATTCATATGAGATCAAAGGAAAAGATAGTTATTATAGGCGGTGGATTGAGTGGACTTACCTTAGCCTATTTGTTGTCAAAAAGAGATATTAACACTACTGTTTTGGAGGCTTCGTCAAGGTTAGGGGGAAGGATACAGACGATTAAAGGAGCCATGGGTACCCCATTGGAATTAGGCGCCACCTGGTTCTCGGATATGCATCCGAATGTATTGTCTTTTATCAGCGAACTGGGATTAAGGAGGTACCCGCAATTCTCCGGGGGCACATCCCTGTTTCAAACCAGGTCGTTCGAGCCGCCGCAGAAATTCTTTGTACCCGAAGCAGAGGCGCCTTCTTACAGGGTCGCCGGCGGGACGCAGTTGCTGATTGATACATTGGCGCAAAAGCTGCCGGATGAAAGTATCCGGTTGAATACAAAGGTTACGGCAATTAAAGAAACCGAAAATGGCATTGCCGTGGAAATGGTGGACGGTAAAGCAATGGACGCGGATAAGGTCATTATTTGCATACCCCCCCAATTAGTAGCTACAGAAATAGTGTTTTCTCCTAAGCTGCCGGATGATATACGCGCCGTGTTACCCAATGTTCAAACGTGGATGGCGGGAGCGATAAAGTTTGTATTGGAGTACACAGCACCTTTCTGGAGAAACGGCGGTTATTCCGGGATGTTATACAGCCATGCAGGAATTGTTACGGAAATGTATGATCACACTAATTTTGAAGTGGATAAATTTGGGTTTACCGGCTTTTTAAACGGCGGCGCTGTGGCTTATTCACAAGAAGTGAGAAAAGAGCTTGTATTACACCAGTTGACGGACCTGATGGGCGAGGAGGCGTTGACCCCTGTGGCCTATTTCGATAAGATATGGACGGATGAATTGGTGCTTGCAGGCAATCAGCCCGTTCAAAGGCCGCACCAGAACAATGGACACCCGCTGTTGCAGTTGGGTTATATGAACGATAGAATATTTTTTGCGGGGACAGAAACAGCAATGGCGTTTCCCGGTTATATGGAGGGAGCCATAACGGCGGCGCAGTCTGCAGCGAATAAAATATGTGCCAAGGGCTAGGATTCACTTGTATTACCCCGGAAAAGTCAGGATACTGTTGCAGGCTCCTGATTTTTTTGTTTTATTTAAATTAATTGATTGATATTGGCCCCAACAGGATAAAATAACGAGAACGATGTTCAGGCATCATGGAAAAACGAGGACGCTAAGTCATAATCTAAAAATTGCATCTTTATTGTCTTTTGTTGCCGGCATTGTTAATGTTGCCGGATTCCTGGCGGTTCAGCGCTTAACGACGAATGTAACGGGGCACTTTGCCTTTTTTGTGGATGAAGTTTTTAAGCTGAACTTTTGGCAGGGGATTGTTTACTTTATGTATATTTTCTTTTTCTTTTTGGGCTCCTTTGTTTCCAGCTTCCTTATTGAGGTTACTGCCAGGAAAAATGAAAGGCTTATTTATTTCCTGCCTGTGGTTATTGAATGTTTGATACTGGTTATTGCAGGAATCCTGAGCCCGGGTTTTGTGACAGCGCATCCCGATATCGTGGCTTTTAGCTTATTGTTTGCGATGGGGTTGCAAAACTCGCTGGTAACAAGCATCTCCAATGCAGCGGTACGGACTACGCACCTTACCGGCTTGTTCACCGACCTGGGTATAGAGCTGTCGCAATTGTTTTTTTACAAATCAAGGGAACAAAAGCAGAAACTGTTTTCATCCATTAAGCTGCGGTTAACCATTATATGCTTCTTTTTTTTAGGCGGTGTTTTCGGAGGGGTGGCTTATGCAAAAATCGACAGGCATGTGCTGATCATTGCCGGTATCCTCCTGGTTAGCGGGCTGATCTATGATAACATTAAATTCAAGCTTATTTTATTGAAGCGAAAGCTAAGAACGGTAGATGCAGAGAGACATAAATAAGAAGGATATGAGGATGTATAAATACGATTCATGATGCTGTGTATGAAATATATAATAACATTTTTTATCGTTACCGGATTTTTGAGTATACCTGGTTATACGCAATCGGATCCCGGCATCTTCATGGCCGATCCGACAATCTTTAGATACGAGGGCACCTATTATCTGTATGGCACTCATGGTGCCGGTGCCGATTCGGGGTTTTATGTGATGACATCAAAAGATCTGCAACACTGGCATCAGGGTGCCAAAGGAAAAAGGGTTTTGGAAAGAGGCGTTGTTTATGGCTCAAAAGGCTTCTGGGCACCACAGGTTTTTTGGCACCGGGGGAATATCTATATGGCCTATACTGCCAATGAACAGATTGCCATAGCAGCGGCCGAAAATCCAGGAGGGCCTTTTGTGCAAGAGGTACAGCAGCCCTTGCCCGCAACAGGTAAGCAGATCGATCCGTTCATTTTCAGGGACGATGATGGTAAGCTGTATTTCTACCATGTGAGGCTGCAGAATGGTAACCGCATTTACGTAGCGGAAATGAAGCAGGATCTTTCCGGTGTGGATGGATCAACCCTTCGGGAATGTATAAACGCGGAAGAAGGCTGGGAGAATACACGATCTGCTCCTTGGCCCGTAGCAGAGGGACCCACCGTCATGAAAGTGAACGGAAAGTATGTTATGTTCTATTCCGCGAACGATTTCCGCAACCCCGATTATGCCGTAGGCTACGCCGTTGCGGATCACCCGCTGGGGCCCTGGAAAAAGGCGCAGCAGAACCCGATCATCAGCAGGGCTAATACCGGGTACAATGGTCCGGGACATGGTGATATTATCAGGGATGAAAGCGGGCAGTACCATTACGTGTTCCACACCCATTTTTCGGGTGAAAAAGTAGCACCCCGCCGGACTGCTATAGTCACACTTTCTATATATATTGATGCACAGGATGGTGTTTCCGTGAAGGTTGATCCTGATACCTTCAGGCTGCTGCAGGCACCGTAGCAGGTGATGATGACCGGTAGCCTACCTGAAAAGGAGGCCCGGTACCTGCCCCGTCCAGCTCCCGGGAATCTTTTTACTCCTTAGGTTGAAGATCCGGGCTACTACCAGAGCAGTGTTTTTATTGCTGTTATAAAAATCGGCTAACCCGTTCCGTTTAATTTTTGGACCGGAAACACCCCACGGAACCTGCATTTCCTGCATGCTTACGCCGCCATGGCCTTTTTCGATACCACCGTGATCGGTGATCAATAAAAAATGAGTGTCCTTATACAGGTTTTCCGCTTTCAGCTGCCCAATCAGCCGGCCGATGGCTGCATCCGCATCCTCCAGCGCTTTGATATATGGTGGCGACATCCATTGATGGGTATGTCCGGCATGATCGGTGTGCACACTATAAAGAAATGCCAGCGTGGGTGCGTTTTTGTTCGCTGCGATAAAGTTGAAGGCCTTCCGGTAGTTGTCTTCGTATTGATCATCTGTTTCAAACGAGACCTCGTCGAGGTATTTGCGGTTAACGGGATAGATCAGCTCCTTCCAATTGTAATAATATCCGGTTTTTATATTTGGCACCTGCTCTTTCAATACTTTAAATATGGAAGGATAATACCCTTCGGCATCCCTGTCTATTGCCTCCAGCGGGTGCTTATCCGGCGTCCACGTGTTATCTGTGACCCCGTGCTCTTCCGGTCCGGAGCCTGTCAGGTGACTGGTCCAGTTAGGCATCGTTACCGAGGGCATCACGGGGCGGGTAGTGAGCGAATAAGTGCCTTCGGAAAGAAGGTTGCGTATGTTCGGGATCCGGGCGGTGTTGAAACCTTCTGCGCTGAACCCATCGAGGCCTATTATGACAACCCTCTGCTGGGCATGGCTGGTAATTACCAGCAATAAAAAGACAAGCAGCCTGATCCCTTTCATCGAATAAAAATTGGTTAATATTTTTGGATACTATTAGCTGAACAGGTATTCCACATCTTCCCGGGAAAGGCTCTTGACGAAGGTGCTGTCGTCCGCGATCAGGTCCCGGGCAAGAGAGCGTTTCTTTTCCTGCAGCTGCAATATCTTGTCTTCAATGGTATCCTTACAGATCATGCGGTAGGCAAAAATGTTTTTGGTCTGACCGATACGGTGCGTACGGTCAATGGCCTGCTGCTCTACAGCAGGATTCCACCACGGATCAACAATATAAACATAATCTGCCGCCGTGAGGTTTAAGCCCACACCACCTGCTTTTAAGGATATCAGGAATACACGACAGCTTTCATCATTCTGGAACCGGGTGATGGCCTTTTCCCTGTCGGTGGCGGAAGTGCTTCCGTCGAAATACTCGAACGGCACATCCAGCTCTTTCAGCTTTTCTTTGATGAGCGCCAGCATACCCAGAAACTGGGAGAATATCAGCGCCTTGTGATTGCCTATATTTTCTGTTAGCTCCCGTCCTATTTCCTCCAGCTTAATGGAGTGGTTCGGATAACGTTCCTGCTCATTCATGATCGCCGGGGAGTCGCATATCTGCCGGAGCTTCATCAATCCCTGCAGGATGGTGAGCTGTGATTTCTCAATACCCTGCTCATTGATAACCCCCAGGATCTTGTTGCGGAACTCGTTGCGGAAGGCATCATAAATTTCACGCTGCTCATTTTGCATTTCGCAAAAGAGGATAGTCTCTGTTTTTTCCGGCAGGTCTTTAGCCACCTGCTCTTTGGTACGGCGCAGGATGAATGGATATAACACTTTCCGCAGGTGCTCTTTACGATCCTGCTCGCCAAACTTATCAATAGGGGTAGCGAATTCATTCCTGAAATGTTCTACACTGCCCAGCATGCCGGGGTTCAGGAAATTCATTTGCGCATAAATATCAAACGTATTGTTCTGCAAAGGTGTACCGCTCAGGCAGATCCTGTTTCTGGAATTCAGCAGCCCGGCTGCTTTGGTCACCTTGCTCTGCGGGTTCTTGATTGCCTGTGATTCATCCAGCACCACATAGTCGAACGCTATTTCCGTCAGTAATTTGATATCGCTGCGTAAGGTGCCATAAGTGGTGATGATCACGTTGAAAGGAGCCAACACCTTTGTTTCCCGTGCCCGGTCTCCGCCATGATGAATATGATAGGTCAGGCTCGGCGTGAACTTTTTGATCTCGTTCTCCCAGTTAAACATCAGGGTGGTAGGGCAGACCACGATAGCTTTCAGGTTGCCGCTGTTGTCTTTGAAGTGTTGCAGGAAAGCCAGCGTCTGTACGGTTTTACCCAAACCCATATCATCTGCCAGGATGCCACCCCACCCAACTTCTCTCAGGTAGTTGAGCCAGTGATACCCTGCCACCTGGTAAGGACGAAGGATGCTGGCTAACTGCTCCGGCGGATCTATTTCTTTAATACGGTTGAAATCGCGCAGGCGATTGTATTTTTCTTCCAGCTCGATCAGTATTTCTGTTTCATCTTTCTCCTGGTACAATTCATCAATCACACTCAGGTGGTATTTGGAAAGCCGGAGAGAATTGCTTTTTTCTTCCCCTACCCTGAACAGCAAAGAGTACCGTTTTAACCATGCTTCCGGCAGTATCCCCAATGTCCCGTCATTGAGCTGCACAAACTGCTGCTTGTTTGCCAGCGCCCTTTTAATCTCTTCAATGGTGACGTGCTGCTCGCCGAACACCACTTTTACTTTTGCGTCAAACCAATCTACCCCGCTACTGATATGCACTTCTGTAGCGGGTTTGGCGGTATTGAAACGGAAGTTCTTCAGGATGTCAAACCCGAGCACCGGCACATTCATTTCCTTCATGCTGTCCACGAACAAAAAGAACCAGTTGTTTTTCAACACATCGGCTCCTTTCAACGCCAGCGTGGCGGAACCGTCCAGGTAAATGAAATTGGAGTGAAGACTTTCCAGCTTTTTTACAAACTTCAGCTCAGCTTCCCTGTTCCGGTGTATCTCCATTACTTTCCCTTCCAGCGGTATCGTGATAATATCTTTTGTGTTCAGCTTTGTTTCAAAACCTTTATAATTGAATATCGGGATGAATACCAGGTATTCTCCTTTTTCCTGGAGCTGCAGCTTTATTTCAGGCTCACCGTCTTTTACCTCCTGTACCAGGTTGCTGCTGAAACGGACTTTGTATTCTTTTGTTAAAGGAATGATCGTTTTCCGCAGGTAGTCCGGCCAATCCTGCTTGCTGACGATAATGCTGCCTTTCTCGGCGAACAGCTCTGTTTCTTCAATATCCTCCTGCCGCTCCCAGTTGTACAGGGTATCGGCGTATTTGAACAATAGCGGAGATTCCAGCTCATTTTCACTCAGGGCTACCTCTATCCCGTTCGCCTGCACGTTGCAGGATATGGAAACGGTATCGCCCATATCCGAGATGGAAAATACAGGGGTAACAGGCTCAGTGCTCAGTTGCACCTGTTTGAGGTTGGCAGTAACAAAGCTTTTTTTCTTTGCTAAAAAGTACACCAGCTGGTTTTCTTTATTCTCATTGAAAAGTTTTACCAGCTTGGGATACCAGTACTCTACCATCAGCGATTTGGTTTCTCCCGGCAGTTCATCATCACTATGGATGATATTTTCCCATATACCTGAAAACGGGGAGTTACGGCTCAGGTATTTATTTACTTCCGAGTCCTGCAGCTTGCGGACCTGCTGGATCACTACCCTATCTGCATCCACATACTTTTCGGAGTCTACATAACGGCTCAGGTCCAGCCGCTCTATCTTACCTGTGAAGGCTTCCGCGCTGTTGGCGGCTTCGCCTGCCACTATATCCACTGCAAGAAACGGATAACTTTTTGGTACATTGGTAAAAACGATCCCGATCCTGCTCCCTGTGGCCGGTATAATTTCGCTTACAGATTCTGATTCTGCTTTTTGTTCCGCCGGTTCCCTGACGGCCGGTTCGGGTTTTGCCGCTACGGCTACGGGCGCCACCCGTTTTATAGACGTGTCCAGTACTCTTAAAAAGGGTTTACCGTCCTTATAGCTGAATTCAAATTTCCCCTTTAAATCATCATCCAGCGAATATCCATATGCTTCCAGCAGCTTATTCTTTTGCTTATCCCAGTTGCGGATGCTGTCAAAATAATAGGGTCCGTATGCATTCAGCAACTGTATGAACAAAGTGACTTTATGTATACATAAAGGATGTTCCTCGTCGTTACAGGAGCAGGATGTATCAAAATTTCTCTCTTCGTTTTTCTGTATGACCAAAGGATAGTTCTCTCCGTTCACTTTCAGCATGGCTTCCACTTTTTCGTTGGCAGCGGAAAGTATATTAGCCTTCTGTACCCTTAATATTTTATCTGCTTCGTCGTAGCTATCCGGAGAGCTGAGGAGCTTTATCGTACGGAGATCTATATCCTTCATTTTGATCACCGTGTGCCGCTGGTTATACTTTATGTCTTTTTCGCCGATAATGTTTTTGTCCAGGAGGTCCTGCAGTTGCAGCAACGCTGCTGTTTCATGGCGGCAAATATCGCCCAGGTTATAAGGGCAGGTGCATCTTACGGATAACCCTTTCGGATCTTTATATTTCTGGATATAAACTTTGTAGTAAGTAGCGTAGCTGTCGTCCTTCACCCTGAATGTAACAGAGCCCAGCAGGTCATCGTGTTCAATCAGTTCTACGTAACCAATAGAATGGATCTTCTTGCCTCTTCTTATTACTTCGTCGGTACCGTTATTATATACAAACTTAACGAGATGCGGTAAAGCCATGCTTTTGAAATTCGTTAACACCCGCAAGGGATCGAAAAAGGTTAATTGGCGAAATTACAAAAAAAACAGATAAGGTTATAACGTGGTGGCGGTCTGGTTTGTATGCAGCAACTCGTCAATTTTTACCAGCTCGTATTTTTTTCTTTGCAGGTAGCTGATCAATTCCGGCAGGCGATAGTACATTTTGTCTGTTCTGGACTGACTGGTGCCCATGTGCAGCAGCAGGATGAACCCGTTCAACCCCGAAGGAGAGGTTTGCTCAAAGCGGGTGATCGATTCGTATATATCCGCCGAGGACCTGTAGTTCTTCATTTCAGGCGTGGTGTAGTCGGCATGGCTGATGGTGCCCGGCGTAAAATTTACCAGGCGCACCCCCATGTCCCGCGTCCAACCTGCGATCGTTTCGTTGTACCACTCATATGGTGGAAGGAATATGCGGGCCTCCTCCCTGGATATACCAAAACCCGCCATGGCGGTATAGTTGTCGTTCAGATCCCGGGTAAACTCGCTCCTGGTCACCAGTAAGCTGTCCCTGTTTTCCCAGGAGCAATATAACAGGTGCTGGTCGGAATGAGGTCCCAGGTAATGGCCGTTGGCTTTCAGGTTACGGATAATATTTTTAAAGGCAGGATTCCGGTAAAAATTCCCGGTAAAAAAGAAAGATGCCCGGATATCGTCCCGTTTCAGGATATCGGGTATATACCAGCCGCCGTCTGCGAACTCATCCCCGGTAAACACCAGCGCAATTTGTTTACGCGTACTGTCGCCCCGTATCACGGCGCCATGACTATATGTGAAGTTCGGTTGCTGCTCAGGGCCGTTGCTTCGTGTCATTTTTTTTTTGGTGCCGGCGGCGTGTGGCTTTCCCGGGCGGCCATCAGGTAAATGAGCGAAGCGGTGCCATCCATAGTGGGCTCATTGGTACTGTAGTCCCCGGAATCATCGTGGTATACGGCCAGATCACTCTGGAAGGCTTCGTACGCATCCGGTTTTGTGAGCTTAAGCCCGATAAGACTGTTGAATATGCTTCCATATACGGGACCGTCTACAAGTCCGCCATCAACGGGATAATTACCTACTTTCAGAAAAGAAGCACGGGGGTCTGCCGGGGTATCTCCCCGGGAAGGCAGGCCATATACCATACTGGTTCCCCAGGGATTGCAGCCGAACAGCCAGTCGAAGTTGGCCTGCTCCAGCTCTTCAAAGCTGGTGTCGCCGGTGGCAGCGCGGTACCAGTAACACTGGATGGCAAACGATGTGGTAAGATTGTTGCTGCACCAGATGAATGGAACACCCCGGTAGAAAGCATTTTGCTTTGCACGGTCCCATACCTTTTCTATGCCCTGCCTGTAAAAGCCGGCAACCGTATCCCGTTCCTTTCCGTTGAGCTTTTTTATAAGCTCGTAGTGCCCGACATTTATAAAAGGATACCATTGATAATGCGCGGCGGTATCGGCATCAAACCAGGGGGTAAGTGGTTCTGTTTTCGCCAGCTGGTATGCATAACCCGTCATGTTTCCGCCGGGCGCTTGCATGCCTTCTTCTCCGGCTAACATAGCTGCAGCCAGCTCCATATCATCCATCCAGTTCTCTTCTCCGTAAATATAAGGTGCAGCCACAGAGGCTGTTTGTGTAAACCCGGGCCTGGTCAATCCGAATGCAAAGGCTGTCCGGGATTTGTGCTGCAGCAGTGTTTTGTACGCCGTTTCGTTCTCAAATACTTCTGCGCCCAAAGCAAAGGCGCTGCTGAACTTGCCTGCTGTTGACGATACACCGGTAGTCTTGTTTTTGAATTTTCCCCTGATCTGCGGTTCGCCGTTCAGGAAGTACACCGGCCGCTGGTATCCTCTGCCGTATTGGCTGTCCAGCCCCGGCATACGCATGCCGCTGTGGTCACGGTCGTCTGCCAGTTGGTTGAACATCCAGTCGTCCTGTGGATGCATTTTGAGCAGCCACTCCAGCCCCCATTTTGCTTCATCCAGCACATCGGGCACCTGGTTGCTCCCCTGTAGTCCGTTTGCCTGGTGCGCATCGCCGAATACACCTGGAAAATCGCGGTAAGCAGCCAGCAGGTGAAACGTGGCATTAGCAGAAGTGGTTACATACTGCAGGTAGTCCGTAGCGTCATGCCATCCGCCGCTTACGTCAATGAACGTACTGTCCGGCATAGGTCCGTATAAGGTAAAACCATCCTGCGTATGGCAGCTATCACCGGTAACCGGGTTGAATTTGCTGCGTTGCTGCCGCATATACCGCAGGCAAAAATCTGCCGTTCCTTTATACACATCTTCACCGATCTCAAATTCCGGGGACCGGGTAGCACCTGCCTGCAGATAGTATTTGCCGGGTTTATTAAATTTCGAGAAGTTGATCCTGGACGTCTGCCGGAAGGGACCATATGCGCCCCACGCTTTACCGGTTTTCCCGGATGCCACGGTTTTTCCGGAAACCGCGTCCACCAGCTTCCAGCTTTTGACCCTGTTAGCAGATTTGCTGCACCATACGGCTGCTTTTATCCCGTCCGGTTTATATCCCAGCTGGTTGATCCTGATCCAGCTTTCCCCGGCGTGCTCCCGCTTATAGGAAAAGCCGGCGATAACAGCAATGAGTACAAATACAGCAAATATCCTGAACATTCGACAGTTTTTTATTCCATACAATATATGACTTTAATCGAAGACCACTGTCTTGTTGTTGGACACAAAAACCCTGTCTTCAAATACCAGCGATAATGCTTTGGCCAACACCGAGGTTTCAATCTCCTTGCCGGCTACGATCATATCCCCGGGACTATAAGTATGGTTGATCCGTATGATCTGTTGTTCAATAATAGGACCTTCATCCAGCAGGCTGGTGACAAAATGAGCGGTGGCACCAATGAGCTTGACCCCCCTTTCAAAAGCCTGGCGGTAGGGGCTGGCCCCGATAAAAGCAGGCAGGAAGGAATGGTGTATGTTGATGATCCTGTAAGGAAATGCAGCAACAAATTCATCCGACAGGATCCGCATGAATTTGGCAAGCACAATATAATCAAATGAATAGGACTGTATTTTTTCTTTCAGCTCCTTTTCAAAAGCTTCCTTGTTTTTCCCTTCATGACTGATATAGGTAAAAGGAATATTGAACCGGTCGCAGATATCCTGCAATATTTCGTGGTTGCCAATGACCGCCTGCACTTTTGCACCCAATGTATTGAAGTGATTGCGGGTAAGGATATCACTCAGGCAATGGTATTCTTTGGTTACGAGGATCACTACCTTTTTATCCCGGCTCTTCCTGCTGATATCGATAGAAGCTTTTTCGGGAAGCGCCTCCTGCAATTGCCCTGCCAGCTTGCCCGAAGCCGGCTCCTTATCAGTTGTCACCCTCAGGAAAAACTTGCCGGCTTCCTTATCAACAAATTCGCGCATGGATTCTATGTTCATAGCATTTTTTGCCAGGATATCCGAAACCGCCGCTACCAGCCCTACCCGGTCGCTGCATTGAATTCTTATGATCATTGTTATTAACTTAAATTGTCAGTTCCGGCAAATATAAGATTTAGCAAAAAACAGATACACCAGCCATTTGCCGGGTACATTCAAGTTTTTGTTCTATACGTATTTTCCGGTTGGTGAGGCACTTGCCGGTAGCAGACGTTACCGGTGGGTGTCATCACCCTGCCTGTGAAGATTTGAGCTTTTATTAACTGAAGATAAATGCCCTTAGAGAATAATTCCGGAAATTGTATGTTTATTGGAGGAAAATAGGTATCTTTGCGCGTCAAATTTGAGTTCCACAGTTCCGGCAAGTGATATGATTTAATCTGCTACGCAAAATCTGCTAATAGTTCAGTCTTGTTTACTTCCCTGTTTTCTCAGATTCTTTTTTAATTTAATTTTTTATTGAGAATGAACATTTATGTTTCAAATTTAAGCTTCAATGTGATAGATGAAGACTTAAAAGCGTTTTTCGAAGAGTATGGCGAAGTTTCTTCTGCCAGAGTAATTACTGACAAATATACCGGTCGCAGCCGCGGATTCGGTTTTGTAGAAATGCCCGATGAAGAGCAGGCAAAAAAAGCCATTACAGAGCTGGATAAAGGCGTTGTTGAAGGAAGGGCTATTAATGTAACAGAAGCTAAACCCCGCGAAGAACGCAGCAATGCAGGCGGTGGTGGCAACAGGCGCTCTTTTGCCGGAAGCCGCAGTCGCTATTAATCAGTAAACCTGATACCGAATTGAGGGGGTAGCATGAAGCTACCCTCTTTTTATTTGCCTTTACTTTTAGGTTTTAATGTATCTTTGCGATCCCTCAACGATCCTGTCCGACTTTGTCAATCAGGCGGGCCATATATTGGGTTTACAATTTTTAATAATCCAACATGATTCATAATTTTAATGCCGGGCCCAGTATTTTGCCCCGGACAGTATTTGAGCAGGCTAGCCAGGCAATCCTTAATTTTAATAATACAGGACTTTCCATCCTGGAAATAGGTCACAGGACCGCTCTTTTCCAGGCGGTACTGGATGAAGCAGTGGCGCTGGCGAAAGAGCTGATGCATCTTGATAAGGACCATGAAGTATTATTCCTTCATGGCGGAGCTACCACCCAGTTTTTCCAGGTGCCCATGAACCTGCTGGACGAAGGAGAGACCGCTGCATATCTTGACTGCGGCGTTTGGGGAAGCAAACCTATTAAGGAGGCAGGCCAATTCGGCAACGTAAATGTGGTAGCCAGCTCAAAAGATAAAAACTACACCTATATTCCCAAAGGGTATACCATACCATCCGGCGTAAAATATTTTCACTATACCACCAATAATACTATTGAGGGAACGCAGATGCATTCTATTCCCAATACAACCGCACCCCTGGTGGCGGATATGAGCAGTGATATACTAAGCTGTGAAATGGATTTCAACCGTTTTGCGCTTATCTATGCCGGCGCCCAGAAAAACATCGGGGCAGCCGGTGTAAACATGGTGGTGGTAAACCCTGCTATTCTTGGAAAAGTGACAAGAAAGCTTCCGTCCATGATGGATTACCGTAAGCATATTGAAAACGGCTCCATGCTAAATACCCCTCCGGTTTTTGCCATTTATGTATGTATGCTTACATTACGCTGGCTGAAAGAACAGGGAGGCGTAGCCGCTATAGAGAAGATAAACAACCAGAAAGCGTCCCTCTTATACGATACACTTGACAGTATTCCGGTTTTCAGGCCTACGGTAAATAAGGAAGACAGGAGTAAAATGAATGTTGTTTTCGTAATGGAAGATCCGGCGCTGGAGAAAGAATTCCTTGAGCTATGCAAAAAGGAAGGAATGGTGGGCGTGAAAGGACACAGAAGTGTCGGCGGATTCAGGGTATCCCTGTATAATGCGCTCCCGTTAAGTAGTGTTACAGCTCTTACAGAGCTAATGAAACATTTTGCATCAAAACACGGTTAAAATTTGTGAGTTATTATGGCTAGTGTAGTTCCCTTTCATGCTTTACGACCCCATGCACAGTATGCTAAACAGGTTGCTTCCAAACCTTATGATGTTTTAAGCAGCAGGGAAGCTAAAGAAGAAGCGAGAGGTAATCCCTATTCTTTTCTTCATATCACCAAATCTGAAATTGATCTGCCGGAGGATACCGATATCCATACGGAAGAAGTATATAACAAGGCAAAGGAGAACCTGACGGCTTTTATACAACGGGAAGTTTTGTTCAAGGAAAACAAAGCCTGCTACTATATATACAGGCTGGTAATGAATGGCAGAAGCCAAACCGGCCTGGTATGCGCTTCGGCTATTGACGACTATGATAATAATGTCATCAAAAAGCATGAATTTACCCGCCCGGAAAAAGAGCAGGACCGTATTCATCATATTACGACTACGGGCGCACAAACCGGCAACGTTTTCCTGGCATATAAGAATGTACCTGAAATTGATCAGCTTGTCGAAAAATGGCAAACGGATAAATCGCCTGTATACGATTTTGTGGCAGACGATAACATCAGTCATACTGTTTGGGTGATCACCGATGATAAGGTAATAGAAAATATTACCCGGCTTTTTGCCGAAAAGGTAGAAAATACCTATATCGCAGATGGTCATCACCGGGCTGCCAGCGCTGCCAAAGTAAGGCAGTCGGCCGGGAAAAACAGAAGCGCTGACTGTTTTCTTACCACTTTGTTCCCTGCTTCGCAACTGCATATTATGGATTACAATCGTGTGGTGAAGGACCTGAACAGTCACGACACGGATTCGTTCCTGCAACAGATCGGCGAGCTTTTTGAAGTTGAAAAGGTAAAAAAAGCATACGCCCCGGAGTCCCTCCACAGTTTTGGTATGTACCTGAAAAGGCAATGGTATAAGCTTACCGTAAAACCGGGAACCTATCCGGAAGATCCGGTAGGCGTACTCGACGTTACCATCCTGCAAAACAATATCCTCAGCCGGCTGTTGAATATCAGGGATCCGCGTACGGATAACCGCATTGATTTTGTGGGTGGTATCAGGGGACTGTCAGAGCTGGAAGCAAGGGTAAACAGCGGGGAAATGGCGGTAGCATTCAGCCTGCACCCTGTAAGTATCGAACAACTGTTTGATATTGCCGACAGCGGAGAAGTAATGCCGCCTAAAAGTACCTGGTTTGAGCCGAAGCTCAGAGACGGGCTGCTCACTCACCTGATCTACTGATAAATATACCGGAGTTGTTATCAGATGTATCCGGATAACACAATTGAAAAAGCCACTTCAAAAACAGAAGTGGCTTTTTAGTTTTATTTCTTTTTCGCCGGCGCTTTCTTTGTTGGTGCAGCCTTTTTGCCCGGTGCTTTTTTGGCGGCGGCTTTCTTTTCTTTTTTAGCAAAGGCGCCGGGTATCTCCGCTTCTATAAATTTTTTCACCTCTTCCAACGGGATATCTTTCAGGTCTTCTGCAGTGTATTTTGTATCATCGGTCTTCCGGGGAAGTTTCACTATCTTTTTCCCGAATTTGATAATGGGACCCCAGCGGGCATTCTCAACCGATATCTTTTCATCCTCCCAGCGCTGTATATAGCGGTTCCCTTCCTTTTCTATCTTGGCGGTAATGAGCTCATCCATCTCCTGCTGCGTCAGCAGCTCAAAGTTGTAACGCCGGGGTACATTGATGAACATACCGTCCCATTTAATGAAAGGTCCGAAGCGGCCGCTACCCTTTGTGATGGGTTTACCTTCATAACTACCTACCGGCGCTTCCGCTACTTTTTTAGCTTCAATAAATGAAATGGCTTTTTCTATATCAACAGACGACAGTTCTGTTCCGCGCGGTATGGATATAAAATCATCTCCCCATTTTACATAAGGACCAAAGCGACCAACGCCCACAGACACTTCTTTACCTTCATGATCACCCAACGCTCCCTGTATCTTAAAGAGCTCCATCGCTTCTTCAAAAGTGATGGTCTCTATGCTCTGTCCGGCCTGTATTTTCGCAAACCGCGGCTTTTCTTCATCGTCAGCGCTGCCTATCTGCACCATCGGTCCGTAACGCCCCATACGGGCCACTACCGGCTTGCCGCTTTCCGGGTCGATGCCCAGCTCTCTCTCCCCTTTTATCCGCTCCGCCGTTTCTATGGTATTATCTACGTCTTTTTTGAAAGGCGTATAAAAGTCCTTCAACATCGTGTTCCACTTCATCTTTCCTTCTGCCACCTCGTCAAACTCATTTTCAATACGGGCGGTAAACCCGTAATCCATGATATCATCAAAGTGCTGCTTCAGGAAATCAGTTACCACCAGTCCCAGGTCCGAAGGAAATAACTTGGCCTTCTCGGCGCCGGTCGTTTCTTTTTCTGTCTTTTTGGTGACTGTATCCTTTTTCAAAACAAAAACACGGTATTCCCTTACCACACCTTCTTTATCCCTTTTTTCCACATATCCCCTTTTCAGGATGGTGGAAATAGTAGGTGCATAAGTAGAAGGACGGCCGATGCCCAATTCCTCCAGCTTTTTTACCAGCGAGGCTTCGGTATATCTTGGTGAAGGACGGCTGAATCTTTCAGTAGCTTTCATTTCCACCAGGGGCAACTGTTGGCCCACCGTCAGTGGCGGCAACATGCCTTCCTGGGCTTCTTCCTCCTCGTCGTCGTCCCTGCCTTCCCGGTATACTTTCAGGAATCCGTCAAACTTCAGCACTTCACCGGAAGCTGCCAGTTCCTTTTTATTAGAGGAAATCAAAATGTTAGCGGTTGTTTTTTCCAGCTCCGCATCTGCCATCTGCGATGCCATCGTTCTTTTCCAGATCAGCTCATACAGCCTCTTCCAGTCTGCTTCCGGCACTGTCAAACTGTTCATATAGGTCGGTCGTATCGCTTCGTGCGCCTCCTGTGCGCTTTCATTCCTGTTCTTGTATTTCCTGAACTGGTGATATTTATCTCCATACATGCCTTTCACCGTACGGGTAATATCTCCCAGGGCCGTATCGCTCAGGTTAACGCTGTCGGTACGCATATAAGTGATATACCCGTTTTCGTATAACTTCTGCGCGATCAGCATGGTACGGCTTACGCCATATCCCAGCTTGCGTGATGCTTCCTGCTGTAAAGTGGATGTTGTAAAAGGTGGTGCCGGGGAGCGTTTCCCTGGTTTCACCTGGATATCTTTTACGCTGTAGTTGGCGCCGGTGCAGCTCTGCAGAAATTTTTCCGCGTCTTCGGGGGAGTTGTATTTTGCTCCCTCGGCTTTAAAGTTGATCAGCTTGCCGGCCAGGTCCTTCGCGGAAAACCAGGCGTCGATCTTAAAATTACTTACTGCCTCAAAAGCATTGATCTCGCGCTCTCTTTCTGCAATCAGCCTCACGGCAACACTCTGTACACGACCCGCGCTGAGGTTATTCCGCATGCTCATCTTCCGCCAGAGGACGGGGGAAAGCTCAAACCCCACAATGCGGTCGAGAATACGCCTGGCCTGCTGCGCATTCACCAGGTTCATATCCAGCCGGCGCGGGTTTTTTACCGCAGATTCTATAGCCGGCTTGGTAATTTCATGAAATACAATTCTTTTGGTTGTGGCGGGGTTAAGCCCCAGCACCTCGCACAGGTGCCAGCTGATCGCTTCTCCTTCACGGTCCTCATCCGTTGCCAGCCACACTTCCCCACTTTTTTTTGCCAGTCCTTTTAACTCTTTCACTACCTTTTCCTTGTCGTCCGGAATGATATAGCGGGGCTCAAAGTTGTTGCCAACATCAATTCCCATATCATTCTTTTCCAGGTCACGGATATGTCCATAACAACTTTTTACCTCAAAATCCTTTCCAAGGATCTTTTCAATTGTTTTGGCTTTTGCCGGAGACTCTACTATCAATAAATTTTTTGCCATGGTACTGGTTAAACTCAAAACATCCGGAAATTATTGTTTGATAACTTCCATGATCGGTATAAAAATATTGAAAATCAAAGAATAAGATGCCTTGCTCCCATCTTTCATTGCCCAAATACGGGTTGTCTGCACCCTAAATAGGAACTGCAATATTATAATAAACGGCTAAAAGATAAAAAATTAGCCTTTACAGAAATTCAAGGATCCGGTGTTTTACAGCCTCATCGCGGTAAATTTTGTTGTGTCCTAACCCATTGGTAGCCATAAATATTACGTGTTTTAACCCCAGGTCTGTCACCTTTTCGGCGTCTGCAAAGGGCGTAATGCTGTCATCCCGGTCGTGTATCCAGAGAACGGAAGCCCGGATCATACCCATGGCGCGGGTAACAGAAAAATAATCTACAGGATACCCGGTCCTTTCCTGTATCAAAGCAAGCAGCTTCTCTTTTACCGGGGATTTTAGCCGCAATAGCCCGGAAAAGTTTGTGATCAGCGATGCCACCTCTGTGGAAGGAGCAATCAGCACCACTTTAACATCAGGCCCGGGATTTACTTTTTCCAGGAAATGTGTGACAGCGGAGCCGCCCAGCGAATGTGCAATATAGGCATTGAAAGGTCCGAACCTGTTGTAAACAGTTTCGATGCCGGTGATATATTCAGGCAGGGTGATGGTGGTTCCCTCACTTTTACCATGCGCCTGCGCGTCAAACGCCGTTACTTCGTACCCGTTTTCCAGCAAAGGATTGATATAAGTCTCAAATTTAGCCGCCGCGGACCCGAAACCGTGCAGTATCAATATCCTGTTACCGGTTGCCTTTCCCCA
>CAKSVK010000051.1 GCA_934502905.1 uncultured Chitinophagaceae bacterium | reverse complement strand
GTGGGGACACCGACCGTTAGCGTGTTCTACAGGCGGGTGTCACCATCCGCCTGCGAAAAATAAAAATATATACCCCATATTTCTCGGGAGTATTTGATGAATAAATGTATCGTAAAAAACTTTCCGGCGGTACTCACTGAATTTCATTTTGAGAAGATTTGTATGGAAAGCCGGGACAGAGGTTTCGAACCTTCAGCAACAGCTCATCCGGAATTTTATCCCGTTTTGTAAAATTCGGAATCCTTTCACCGCTTTTTTGAATAGTCGCGGTATTTCTTCAGCACATTGAATGGAAAGCGAAGGTCATTCCTGACGAGGTGGAGATAATGAATGCATTCCGGCCCAAACTGCTGGTTGAAAAAGGCAATGCCCGGAATATCCGACCCTTCAAAACGAAAGCTTCGTTTGTTCTGCATAGCATCGCTGATGGCCCTGTCCGTCAGCGCATAAAAAACGCCTACCTCTTTTCCTTCCGCCGTGCTTCCACCCAGGAGGGAATAAGTATATTTTTTATCATGCAGCAGCAGGTAAAATCCCACGGTATGCCTGTCCTTCGACAATGCTGTATAACA
Source organism: uncultured Chitinophagaceae bacterium (assembly GCA_934502905.1). Lineage (GTDB taxonomy): Bacteria > Bacteroidota > Bacteroidia > Chitinophagales > Chitinophagaceae > Agriterribacter. The sequence continues at coordinate 19,951 of CAKSVK010000051.1, read as the reverse complement.
GGTTACATGCCCCGTTTGCTGAGCCCGCCGGCAGCAGCTGGCCAGGTGCCGGTAATCTTTATCCAGGATAGCGGGATGTTTATCTTTATAATGATCCCTGTAATTTTTTATTATTTCTTCCACATTATCCATCTCCGAGATGATTACCCCCATGTTGACTGTTTTTTTCATTTTCCGGCGGGCCAATCGGCTATAACTGTTATACACATCATTATAACTTTTCCATGGAATTATGTAATTAGTACGCTTACTGGTTGTTAACTTTTTATCTTCCCCGCTTATGGCGTTATACTCATTGACATCAAGATCCCAGTAACGGTATTCGACAGGAATAGCTGCGAGAAAATCATTTAGGTGTATGTTGTAATCCTGTTGACTGAACATGCCCAACGAAGGCACAAACCAGGGCTGGTACAGGTACCTGATCCCGAACTTTTTTTTCCAGGTCAGCGGCATCACTGCTTCGTAATTGTTGCATACCAATCCACACCAGTTGTCAGACATCCCGTCCAGCCACCAGCTGTTGGCATATAGCAATCCGTTGCCCGCATTTTGAATGCAGGCATTCCATTTGTGGATGTCTATCTCATGCCGTTGCAGGTATCGGATATCAATAGCCATAGTGCCGGAAGCCGGATTGTAATTTCTTAAAATGGAGGGATTGTATGTCAATGCTGAATGAAACCCGCTGCCAGAAACGGGTATACATCCTGAAGTAGTCCCTGTAAACATTGCTGTATAGCAAAGGAACATATACATTGACCGTATTCTTCAGCAGGGACAACTGCAGGCCGGCATCAAATAAAAGCCTGGGTTGCCCGGATTCGCGGACCCATGCTTCTCCATATGTACCCAGGTCGGCAAAAATTTTAACGGGAATTTTGTGATGAATGCTGCTGTTCAGGTTAAACGCTACCAGCCAGTTGTCAGTTCTGCCGATCTTGTTTCCCAGCAGGTCTGTTCTCACTTTAAAGCCGCCGTCCCGCATCGTTATTTGTTGCGACATCCATCCCTGGAATTCACTTCTGCCTATAAAATAGTTACCGTATGCGTAATCCTCCCGGCCATTGGGTCCTGTCATATTCAGGTGATAGCGGGATGTTTCGTAATCTTCACTGCCGAAATAGAAAAACTTACCGGCAAACCCCCTGATATCCAACCCACCACCTTTTGGATAATTAAAAAAGTAATTGCCGGTGAAGGTCAATCGCCCAAAATTAGAAGCGCCTTCAAACTGCAGTTCCCAACTCCAGGGGTACAATACCCGGCTGTCGGAGGATACCAGCTTTACCTGTCCGAAGCTCCGTGAAGAGCCAATTGTACTCACTTCCATTTTTTGTGCAGCGGAATCATACCGGAAGCTGAAGTTTTCTTCTGTTATATAATAGTATTTCAGCCGCAAATACGATTCACGGGTATTTCGCGCATCCCTGTTCTTTAAGTTGAGTTGCAGCCATGGACTTACCTTTCCATATCCCAGCCTTGTAATATTTCCATCTATATCTGTAAACCGGCTATAGTTAAATCTTGCAAGGTCGGTTCCCAATTCCCAGCTTTGCAGAAAATGACTTGCATACCGGGTATAGGATATCCGCGCAGCACCGGCAAGTGTTTTACCAGCGGTTGCATACATCGGCGCCACAGCAAATTTAAATGCGGAAGGAGGAAGCTGGTAATTGTGTATGACGGCGCCGGCCATCAATCCATCGTAGCGGTTATACCCGATCACAGGCGCAACACCGATGTAATGGTATTTATTTTCACTGTCTGCTTTTGCACCCAATACCCACTTTATTTTTTTTCCTGTTGCCGGTTCCAATGGACCCCTGGTGTCAAGCAGTCTATACAGACTGTCTGTATTTAATTTGCTGATGCTGTCTGTAATGTGCCGGAAGTTTTCCGGGTAAGCCTGGCGAAGCTGCCATTGATCATAAAAGGTTGAAATGGCTTTCTTAAAGTCGTTTTCGCCCATTCTATCGTTCAGTAATTGCATCCATGCTGTGGCTTTAGTGTAGGTGGAAAGTGTATAATTGGATGCGGTATATTCTGCTGCAGGGAGATCTATGGGCTGATCAGTTCTGGTAGCAATAGCAGATGCAAGTGCAGCCCGTCGCATTTGCCCGCGGGATGTTTCATTTGTGTATTTCTTCCGGTAGCGGTAATGGTTCCATCCTGCCAGTCCGTTGGTCAGCCACGGATGTTTACCCGTGTTTGCCGGCAGTGATTGTTGCATCCACATCCTGGCCAGCAGTTCGGGAATATCAGCGTATTTTCCTAATTGTATCCCTCCGGTATATGCCCGGTTATATTTCAGCCCGATGATGTTGAGTGTCGGATACGGATAGGCGAAGATGCTGTCGTTATAAAAATGAAGTGCCTGCTTTATTTCATTGTGGTCTGCCGGCTCTTTCTCTCCGGGTAAATGGTAATGAAGAATGCGAACAGTGTTCCCTGTGGAAAGAAGAATGGTATCGGGTGCTATCACCAGCCTTTTGTCTGCTATCCAGGAAAAGCTATCTCCCTTGTCCAGCCGGATGTGCAGTGTTTTGGATTCCCTGGCGGAAGGAGGAGCCGAATTGCGGATTGTTTTATAGCTGCCGTTTCTCAGCTTTATCCTGCTTTTGGTGGACTGCCAGCTAAAGCCTGATCGTTTTTGCATCCACGCCTGCTCGTGGTCATCCAGTATTTCGCCGGAAGCTGCCAATGCGTAATTGGCAGGGAGTGAGATGGTAATATCGTAAGATGCCGGATGCATATAAGGTGTGCCATAGGCCAACCAGGGCATGGGATGCCAGCCTTTCGCATCATATACGGCGGGTTGCGGGTACCACCAGGGCTGCAGCTCATATGACTGTCCGGCATGCCCGCCTTCTCCGAAATTATAAGGCAGTTGAATATGGAATGGTGTAGTGATCGATACCTGCTGTCCCGGAAGCAACGGATCGGGTAATATTAATTTTACGATATCCTGGTGCTCCGGATGATTTTCCACCGTTGTATATTTCTCATTTGTCCTGAAATCCAACTGATTGATATATCCTTTTTGTGAAGGAGCGGAAAAATAAAAACGGGTATCTCCGTTGGCCAGTAGTTGTTCGCTGAAAGCGGTACGGTCATTTTTGAACGCATTTGCCCAAAGGTGCATCCATATAAAATGCAGCGTATCGGAAGAGTTGTTGGTATATTGAATTGTAGCCGATCCATCCAGCGTGTGCAGCGAATCATTTAAATGTACATCAATGCGGTAAGCTATCTGCTGCTGCCAGTAGGATTGCTGTGGAAAGCCCACGGTGCATATCAATAAATGTAACGTAGAGACCAGGAGCAGCTTTTTCAAAAAATGGATTTTTTCAAAAATAAAGGAAATACGCTGTTCCTGCGAATATGGGCATCTTACAATACAATGTTCTGAACGATTTCGTTTTTGTTTGGATAATCTGTATTATAGTGCAATCCCCTGCTTTCATGACGGAATTGTGCTGATTTTACGATCAGGTATCCTACTGTGATCATATTGCGCAATTGTGCCAGCTGGGGGGAGACCTCGGAGGTTTTATAAAGATGTTCCGTTTCAAGATGCAAAAGATCCAGCCGTCGCATGGCTCTTTCCAGCCTCACGTTGGTCCTCACAATGCCCACATAATCGCTCATCAGCAATTGCAGTTCTTTCAGGCTTTGTGTGATCAGGATCATTTCCTTGGGTGCGGTGGTGCCTTCTGCCTTCCAGTCGGGGATACTATCAATATTCCAGTTCCCCGGATGTGCTGTCTGGTCGCCTGTATCATGCAGATAAGCGCGATGGGCAAATACCATCGCTTCCAGCAGGGAGTTACTTGCCAGGCGGTTCGCACCATGCAAACCGGTAGAAGCGCATTCGCCTGCGGCATACAGATGTTTAATGGAGGTGCATCCCCACTCGTCGGTTTTTATTCCGCCACAGCTATAGTGAGCGGCAGGTGCAACCGGGATCATATGCTCAAACACATTGATCCCTATGGACAAACATTTTTCATAAATATTGGGGAAATGGTGCAGGAATTTTTCCTTATCCATATGCCTGCAATCCAGCCATACATGCTCGGTACCCCCTACCTTCATTTCATTATCTATCGCGCGGGCGACAATATCCCTGGGTGCAAGGTCTTTGCGCGGATCATACTTCTCCATGAAGGCTTTTCCTTCCATATTCCGTAAAATGGCCCCATCACCGCGTACTGCTTCTGTAATTAAAAAAGCCTGTCCCTTTGTTCCCTGTTCATATAATGCAGTGGGATGAAACTGTATGAACTCCATATTTTCAATCCGGCCCTTGGCACGATACACCATTGCCACGCCATCCCCGGTAGCTATCCCCGGGTTGGTGCTGGTACGGTATACGGCACCGTTACCTCCGGTAGCAAGCAGGGTAACACCGGAAAGCACTTTTTCTGTTTTTTTGGTGTTCAGGTTAAAGACGTACACGCCAAAACACTCGATATCCGGCGTTGCCTTTGTAACCAGGTATCCTAGATGATGCTGTGTGATAATATCCAGTACGAAACAATGGGTATTTATTTCGATGTTCGGCTGATTCTTTACCGCATTCAGCAATGCTCTTTCCATTTCCATACCCGTAACGTCCTTGTAGTGAAGAATGCGGAACTCGCTGTGTCCGCCTTCCTTTCCCAACGAGTAGTTACCGCCTTCGTCCTTATCAAAATTTGCGCCCCACCCGATGATCTCCCTTATCCTGTCTACACCTTCTCTCACTACGATTTCCACTACCTTTTCGTTACAGAGTCCATCTCCTGCAACCAGGGTGTCTTCTATGTGTTTCTCAAAGCTGTCGTTTACCGTATCCCATACCCCTGCAACCCCACCCTGCGCATACTTGGTGTTTGTTTCTTCTGAATTTGCCTTGGTAAGCACCAGTACTTTTTTTTCGGGATAATGCTTCGCTACTTTTAATGCATATGTCAATCCTGCTATTCCTGAGCCTATTACTAAAAAATCTGTTTGCATTGCCATCGTTCTGAATTGAGCTTTTAAAAGTAAACGATTTATTTTAAATGAATGGTACGTATCAAAGTCCTGATTATAGAAATGACAGACGGATCTCTGTGCTTCAATGTTTGAAGCCAGCCTTTATGATTGAATACTATACCGGGCAGGAACCTGACAAATGCCATAACATATTGCAGGTAAAAAACTTCATGAAAGAACGGGGAGTGAATAAAGGCGTAGAAATAGAAGCAGGGTAAGCTTGAAAGTAAAAAAGCGGTACCCTCTCTAAAACAAATAAACACCCCTGACGGAGTGTTTATTCCATGCAATATCTTATTACAATTATATTTAAGCTAAAGCAGTTACTCTTTTAGCCAGTTTACTCTTCAGGTGCGCTGCCTTATTCTTATGGATGATCCCTCTTTTAGCCAGCTTGTCGATCATGCTTTCCACAGTAGGCAATTTTTCGCCTGCAGCTTTCTTTTCAGTCAGGTTTTTTAAATCCCTGATGGCATTACGGGTAGTTTTGCCGTTATATTTGTTCCGCTCCCTGCGTTTTGTCGCTTGCCGCATGTCCTTTTTTGTCGCTTTATGGTTGGCCATATCATTTTTTTTGGACGGCAAAGGTAAGTCTGTTATGAATATTATCCAAATTTTATACACAAATATATAACGGAAAAGCAAAAAATGATCCGTCCGGAAGGCTAAAAAGAAATAGTGCAAAGCCATAAAATTTATCCGGAAAATCATTCGTTTATCAAGATGAGAAGATTATTATAACTGACTGCTATTTAAGTATTGATATCATTAAAAAACAGTAGGTTTGTATACCATTTCAAATGACTATCTCCATGAATGATTTTTCGTATATAACCGGTTCCGACCCTGATTATATAGACAATCTGTATCGGAATTTTGTGAAAAACCCCGATAGTGTTGATCCTGAGTTCAAAAAATTTTTTGAGGGGTTCGATTTTGCTGTCGGCAGCGGCAAGGCCAATACCAATGTTCCTGTAAACGGAGCGGCAGCCACCGATGGAAAAGCGACTTTTACCACAACAGACGGTGTTGACTGGAAAAAAGAGCTGGGTGCATACCGGCTCATTTTAGGCTACCGCAATAAGGGGCATTTGATTGCGGATACCAATCCCATCCGCAAACGTAAGGACAGGAATGCCAACCTGAACCTGAACTTTTTCGGGTTTACGGAAGCGGATATGGATAAAAACTATTTTGCAGGAAACCTTATCGGGCTGGGCACCACTACGCTCCGAAAGATACTGGACCACCTGACTGCCTGTTATGCTTCCAAAGTAGGCATAGAATTCAAATACATCAGCGACCAGACAAAAGTGGACTGGCTGACAAGGGAAATGGAGCGGAATTTTACCAATCCGCTGGATTTGAAGAAAAAAGAACGGATACTGGAGAAGCTGAACCAAGGAGTTATGTTTGAGAGGTTTCTCCATACAAAATACATAGGACAAAAACGGTTTTCGCTGGAAGGAGGGGAAACGACGATCCCAGCCCTGGATGCGATCATCAATAAAGCCGCAGAGTTTGATGTGCAGGAAGTGGTGATCGGTATGGCCCACCGCGGACGGCTGAATATCCTGGCTAATATCATGGGTAAAACCTATGAGCAGATATTCAGTGAGTTTGAGGGAACAGGAAAAGTGGACCAGACCATGGGAAGCGGGGATGTGAAGTACCACCTCGGCTTCGGTAGTGAGGTACAAACGCCGGATGGCAATAGCATGCTGGTAAAGCTGATGCCCAACCCCTCGCACCTGGAAGCGGTAGACCCGGTAGTGGTGGGGTTTGCAAGAGGCAGGGCCAATATCCTGCACGAGGCAAATTATGAAAAAGTATTACCTATCCTCATCCATGGAGATGCCTCCATAGCGGGGCAGGGTATTGTATATGAAGTGTTGCAGATGTGTAAGCTGCAGGGATATTATACCGGCGGAACCATTCACTTTGTGATCAACAACCAGATAGGTTTTACCACCGATTTTGATGATGCCCGCAGCTCCGACTATTGTACCTCCCTGGCTGCCATGGTGCAGGCGCCGGTATTGCACGTTAACGGCGATGACCCGGAAGCAGTGGTGAAATGCGCTGAAATTGCAGCACGCTACCGCAAAGAGTTCCAGGCAGATGTATTCATTGACATGGTATGTTACCGCAAACATGGACACAACGAAGGAGACGATCCTAAGTTCACACAGCCGACATTATATAATCTGATAGACAAGCACCCCAATCCCCGGGAAGTATATATCAACTACCTGTTGAAGCATGGAGAGCCGGAAGCAAGGGAACTGGCAAAAGCAATGGAGAAAAAGTTCTGGGATGATCTGCAGGATCGCCTGGATGAAGTGAAGCAAAATCCACTGCCTTATACCTACCAGCAGCCGGATAAATGGTGGAAACAGCTAAGGAGAGCGGTAGACAAAGACTTCGAGCAGTCGCCGGTGACCGCAATTACCAAAGATCAATTCACCACGATCTTTGATGCCATGATGAAATGGCCGGAAGGATTTACACCGCTCAAAAAAGTGGAAAAGATCCTGCAGGATAAGGTGAAGCTGTATGATACGGAGAAAAAGCTGGACTGGGCTACCGGTGAGCTGTTGGCTTATGGCAGCATCCTGCTGGAAGGCAACGATGTACGAATGAGCGGACAGGATGTCTGCAGGGGTACCTTCTCCCACAGGCACGCTGTGCTTTATGGCGAAACAACAGATGAAGAGTATAATCGCCTGAGCCAGATACCCGGTGCATCGGGTAAATACCGGATCTTCAATTCTCATTTAAGCGAATATGGTGTTCTCGGATTTGAATATGGATTTGCCCTAGCAAATCCCAATGCCCTGGTGGTATGGGAGGCGCAATTTGGTGACTTCTGTAATGTGGCCCAGCCGATGATTGACCAGTTCATTGTGGCGGGCGAAGAAAAATGGAATCGTATGAACGGGCTGGTGATGCTGCTGCCCCATGGCTATGAGGGACAGGGACCGGAACATAGCTCGGGAAGAATGGAAAGGTTTTTACAGATGTGCGCCCAGTTGAATGTGGTGGTCACCAATATTACCACGTCCTCTAACTTTTTCCACGCCTTACGGCGCCAGCTAGCCTGGCCTTTCCGTAAGCCGCTGATCAATTTTTCGCCCAAAGCCAACCTGCGGCACGTGGGCACCTATTCCCCTGTAGAGGAATTTACAACCGGCGGTTTTAAAGAAGTGTTTGACGACCCGTATATAACCGATGAAACGCAGGTGAAAAAAGTGCTGTTCTGTTCCGGTAAGGTATATTTCGACCTGGCTGAAAAACAACAGAAGGATAACCGGGACGATGTAGCCATTATCCGGCTGGAACAATTATATCCCATCCCCTATAAGCAGCTTTCTGCGCTGTATGCGAAATACAAGAAGGCCATCTGGTACTGGGTGCAGGAAGAGCCGCTGAATATGGGTGCCGCATCGTTTTTACAAATGAACCTCAATTCCGGACTGAGATACTACGGACTACCCGAAATAAACTATGGCGTCATCAGCAGGGAAAGCAGCGCCGCACCTTCAACAGGTTTCGTAAAGGTACACGTCCAGGAACAGAAAGAAATTGTAGATACAGCTTTTTCAATATAATTTTGAAGCCACAATTCAGTAATAAACAGCAATAACATGATCGATATTAAGGTGCCGGCAGTTGGAGAATCTATCAGTGAAGTAACCCTGTTGAAATGGATAAAATCAAGTGGCGATTATGTGGAAAGGGATGAAGTATTGGCAGAGCTGGAGAGTGAAAAGGCAACTTTTGAGGTAAATGCAGAAAAAGCCGGCATACTGACGACCAAAGCGAATGAAGGAGATACCATTGCCATCGGGGCTGTAATGGCGACGATCGATGAAACTGCTTCCAGACCCAACGCGGCGGAAGAGAAATCCGTAAAAGAAGAGGAACCGGTGAAAGAAGAGGCTGCTCCCGCCAGTGTGACCGCTCCAGAAGTCAAAGCGGCTGGAAAAGGCAAGCTGGAAGTGAAAGTACCCACGATCGGAGAATCCATTACCGATGTGACCCTGGTGAAATGGTTGAAGAACGAGGGGGACCTGGTAAAAAGAGATGAAGTGCTGGCAGAGCTGGAAAGTGAGAAAGCAACATTTGAGCTTAATGCCATAGAAGCCGGTCAGTTGTTTTTAAAGGCAAACGAGGGAGATGTAATAAAGATCGGTTCAGTAGCAGCCGTGATCGATACCGATGTGGCGGTGCCCGACGAAGCTGCGCCTATTGCAGCTACCCGGGAAACAAAAGCGGCAGAAACCGCTAAGCCGCAGGCTCAGGGTGAAGCTAAACCGGATGTAAAAGCCACCCCGGTGGCAGCCGCTATTATTGCGGATAAAAAAATCGATCCCAAAAGTATTACTGCCAGCGGCAGCGCCGGACGGATCGTGAAAGGCGACGTAATGGCTGCTTTGGCGAATCCGGGCAAAAAAGCATTTGACGGGCAGGAGCTTAACAGTAGAAATGTACGGCGGGAGAAAATGACCAATCTGCGTAAAACCATCAGCAGGAGACTGGTCGAGTCCAAGAACACAACAGCTATGCTCACCACTTTTAACGAGGTGGATATGACTGCTGTGATGGAAGCCCGCAAGGTATATAAAGATAAATTCAAAGAGGTGCACGGGGTAGGCCTGGGCTTTATGAGTTTCTTTTCCAAGGCCTGTGCCATCGCCTTATCCGAATGGCCCGCGGTAAATGCATATATTGATGGTGAAGAACTGGTATATCATGATTATGCCGATATCAGCATCGCTGTGAGTACGCCCCGCGGATTGACTGTGCCGGTTATCCGCAATGTGGAAAGCATGAGCATGGCCGAAATTGAAAAGAAAGTAATTGAGCTGGCCAATAAAGCCAGGGATAACAAACTCGCCATGGAAGAGTTGCAGGGTGGAACCTTCACTATTACCAATGGCGGTGTATTCGGCTCTTTGATGAGTACTCCTATAATCAACCTTCCCCAAAGTGCTATCTTAGGGATGCACAAAATCCAGGAAAGACCAATGGCTATAAACGGCCAGGTAGTCATCAGACCCATGATGTACATAGCGTTGAGCTATGATCACAGGATCATTGACGGGCGTGAGTCCGTTAGTTTCCTGGTAAGGGTGAAAGAGCTACTGGAAAACCCGGCATTGCTATTGATGGGAAAAGATCCCGTGAAGACATTGCTGGAATTATAATTTTTTTAATCAACAGAAGTACCGTATGACGAATTTCATTCGTTCAGGAGGAGTTGTATTGCTATTGGGGCTTATACTTGTTTCCTGCCAGAAAGAGTTGCAATTTGAAGAAGGTGAATCAGAAAAGGGATTACGGATCATCAGGGCGGTTTCGGTTACAGGAACAGATACCCTTGTTTCGGAATATAAATATGACCAGAGGTTAAGGCTGGAATCTGAAACAAGTACGGGTAAGCTGTCCGGGGATCCTTATTATAGCTTTACCGGGTTTTCCTGGGATCACCAGGATCGTATTACGGAGTTACTTCACAAAACCTGGGACGACAATGAGACCATTCATACAACCGTGCATTATCCGGATGCTTCCGCTAAGGAATATGATTACCTGATCTCCACCCAAATTTATCATGGAGCGATGATCCAGGATAGTACAGCTTTTGTATTTGATAATGGTAATATGGTAAAAAATGAAAGTTTCCGGCTCTCCGGCAACCAGGGTTATTTACTTTCCCGCAGGGAGACCTTTCGGTATAATACAAGTGGAAATGTAGATTCTACCGATACCTATTCTTCCATAGGGTCGGTAAACGGATACGTAGTGTTGATCTCCACTTCCTGCTTTACTTATGCAGATCATGCCGATTACCTCTGGACAACTGACAACGCAGCACAGAACTATCTTTTGATAGGTATTCCCAACAGGAACCATAAAAGTGTAAAGGAGCTGAATATAATAGACCGTACCGGATTGTCACCTACTGATTTTAATATTTCTACAACACTTGTGACAGATTCAACAGGCATACCACAAACGGGTACTCGTTATATGTTCCCCCAGAATACTACATCTGATCTTACATTTTATTATCAGCAGTATTAGCTATAAATAAAAAGTTCCGGCTTAAGCACCGGAACTCAAAGATCTTCAGCAGAGTATTATTAGTAGTCGTTGTTGCTGTTATAATCCCTCTTGTTATAGCCACCACGGTCGCGGTAACCACCGCCGCCACCGCCTTTGTAGCCGCCACCACCACCGCCGCCGAAGCTGCGCTTTTTAAAGCCGCCACCGCCGCCGGATTTTGCGGGTCTTTCCTGAGCTTCGTTGATGACGATTTTTCTACCCAGAATTTCCTTGTCATAAAGGCTGCTTAACGCATTCTGGGCTTCTCCGTCATTCTCCATTTCCACGAAACCAAAGCCTTTGCTTCTGCCGGTTTCGCGGTCTTTCACGATTTTAATGGATGACACAGTGCCATACTGCTCAAACAAATTTCTCAGGTCGTCCTCTGTCATATTCCATGAGAGGTTGCCTACATACAGATTCATTGTAACAAAATTTAAATAAAAAAAAGAAATTAACTCAGTAATGGGAATCTAGTTGCTACAATGATCTGAAAACCGGAGGTTAGCCGCGTAAAACAGCCAGAATAGAACTAATGAACATTACTTCATATAGTGAAGATAATGCATTCCATGTTAAAAGAACAAAAATATAGATACAATTATGGCACCAGCAGGCTTTTGCTGGTGCCATAATATGATTTTAACTTTACATGTGAACAGGATTCACTATCAGACATAAGTAGTTTTACCTATTCTGCTACCACTTCAAAGCCCAGTTCAGTTTCTGTGCCATTGCCAAAATCGATCCTGGCTTTGTGGCTCCCGAGCTCTTTTACTTCGTCCAGGATATGAATACGACGACGGTCGATATCATAACCTTTCTGGTCGCGGATAGCACGTGCGATCTGCACTGTGGTAATACTTCCGAATATTTTTCCTGAAGTACCTGTTTTGGCACCAAGGGTGATAGGTCCCTCGTTCAACTTAGCAATAACCTGGTTGATCTCAGCCAGTAACTGCTCTTCTTTCTTCCTGATCTGCTTCAGCTTTTCTTCCAGTTGTTTCAGGTTGGAAGGAGACGCCTCGATCGCAAACTTCTGAGGAATGAGGTAGTTACGTGCATATCCGCTTTTTACTTTTACTTTTTCATTAGCGGAGCCTAAGTTATCAACGTCTTTTATTAAGATTACTTCCATAATTACCTCCTTACTTTAAAAGATCAGTTACATAAGGCAATAGCGCCATTTGACGGGCTTTTTTAATAGCCGCAGATACTTTGCGCTGATATTTCAAAGAGTTACCGGTAATACGGCGGGGCAACATTTTACCCTGCTCGTTCAAAAACTTCTTCAAAAACTCAACGTCCTTGTAGTCGATATATTTAATACCGTACTTCTTAAAGCGGCAGAATTTCTTCTTGGGCTTCTCGGTTTTGATAGCCGTAAGGTATTTAATTTCATTAGCCTTTGCCATGTTATTCTACCTCCGCTTTTTCGTTTTTGTAATTGATACCGTTTTTCTTCCTGTCATTGTAGATAACGGCATACTTGTCTAATTTTGTTACCATATGACGAAGCACCTGCTCGTCGCGTAACAGTTGAACCTTAAATGGTTCATTGAAGCTGGATGGCGCAGTATATTCCAACACCCAGTAAATACCAGTGGTTTTTTTCTGGATGGGATACGCCAGTGATTTCAACCCCCAGGGGTTGGAATGCACGATCTGACCACCGGCATCGGTCACCAGATCCGCATATTTTTTCTGAGCTGCTTTATATTCGTCTTCGCTCAGAACAGGGGTAAAAATCACCATCAATTCATAATTGTTCATTACCCTGAATTTTTGGTTTAAATAATGGGGTGCAAAGGTAATAGATTTTATTGTATCTGATTTATCTATTTTATGGATTATAAATATACCCGGATTTACATACTACCAGTTAATATTATGCTTACAATAGATTGATTATCAATGGTTATCTTTTTTCAACTACTTGATACTACCGGTCACTGTCTCATTCTTATGGTCAACTTAAGCGGTCAGTGTCTTCCACCGGCCCGGGAAAATTTTGGATGACCCTGCATAAAAAAGGGTTGACATCCTGTCAGGTAACGGCCGGCTGGCATTTTATTTGAAAATACATACCAAATTAAATTCTAATATTATAAACGATCATACATTATGCAGAAAGGAAACATCCGGGTACAAACGGAAAACATCTTCCCGATCATCAAAAAATTCCTCTATAGCGAGCACGACATTTTCTTACGTGAGCTGGTAAGTAACGCGGTAGACGCCACCCAGAAGCTGAAGACCCTGTCTTCCATAGGAGAAGCCAAAGGCGATCTGGGCGAGCTGAGAATTGATATCAAAATTGATACGGATGCCAAAACCCTTACTATTTCGGATAAAGGCGTTGGTATGACCGGGGAAGAAGTGGACAAATATTTAAACCAGGTAGCTTTCAGCGGAGCTGAAGAGTTCCTGGAAAAATATAAGGGACAAAATGAAGCCAATATTATCGGACATTTTGGCTTGGGATTTTATTCCTCCTTCATGGTAAGTGATAAGGTGGAGGTTATTACCAAATCCTATAAAGACGACCCTGCGGTAAAATGGGAATGCGACGGCAGTCCGGCATTCACCCTGGAAGAAACAGAAAAATCAGAGCGTGGAACCGATATTGTTCTGCACATCAATGAAGAAAGCAAGGAATTCCTGGAAGCGCACCGCATTCGTGAGATCCTTGAAAAGTTCTGTAAATTCCTGCCTGTGCCGGTTTTCTTTGAGGATAAGCAGATCAACAATACCCACCCGGCCTGGACCAAAAAACCGTCTGAATTAACAGCCGAAGATTACCAGAATTTCTATAAGGAATTATACCCCTATAACGAAACGCCCCTGTTCTGGATCCACCTGAACGTAGACTACCCGTTCAACCTGACGGGAATCCTGTATTTTCCTAAGATCAAGCAGAGCTACGAAATACAAAAAGATAAAATACAACTGTACAGCAACCAGGTATTCGTGACGGAAGAAGTTAAGGATATTGTACCGGAGTTCCTGATGCTGCTGCAGGGGGTGATCGATTCCCCGGATATACCGTTGAACGTTAGCCGTAGTTACCTGCAGGGCGATCCCAACGTGAAAAAGATCAACAACCATATTACCAAAAAGGTAGCCGATAAGCTGGAAGAGATCTTCAACAAAGAGAGAAAAGAATTTGAGGAGAAATGGGAGCATATCGGACTGTTTGTAAAGTATGGTATGATGACCGATGACAAGTTCTTTGAGCGTGCCAACAAATTCCATCTCTTTGAAGATACTGAGGGAGGAAAATTTTATACCCTTGAGGAATACCGTATGGCTGCAGAGACACTGCAAAAAAACAAAGATGGAAAGCTGGTGATACTCTACACCACCAACCCCGTACAGCAGGACGCTTATATCCAGCAGGCCAAAGCCAAGGGTTATATCGTGGTGAAAATGGAAACATTGATCGATGCCGCTTTCATTAACCAGGTAGAACACAAATGGGAGAATATTGCGTTCTCAAGAGTGGATGCCGATATCGTTGATAACCTCATAGACAAGCAGGAGTCCTCGGATTCTGTTTTGTCGGCCGCCGATGTAGATGTGTTGAAGGGATTGTTCAATATACAGGTGCAGGATATCAACCTGACCGTGGATGTAAAAGGATTGAGCAAAGATGCGCCACCGGTGGTGGCTACCCGGCCTGAATTTATGCGCCGCATGAAGGATATGGGTGCCGCCGGTGGTCCTATGACCAGTTTCTATGCCAACATGCCCGATGAAGTTTCGCTGACTGTAAACGGCAACCATCCCGTTTACCAGAAAATATTAAGTGAACCTGATGCGCAACAAAAAGAGAAGATCGTGCATAACCTGGCTGATCTTGCATTGTTGTCACAGGGATTGCTGAAAGGAAACAGTCTTACCAACTTTATCAACCGGAGTGTGGAACTTATAGGAGGTGAAGAAAAGAGCAAGATTATACTGGAGAGCTAGGAGGCTTTTTGAAATCTGAAGAAAGGTTGCCTGTACATACAGGCAACCTTTTTCTATGGTATATGCTTGCAGCTACAGGAAGACAGCAAACGAGCCGGTACAGTTGGACTAAAAAGCGCGTTGAACCTGCGCATAAACAATTAGTGCAGCGCAGGCGCTTCGAAAATGACATTATCGTGTAACGTATCTCGAATGAAATGAGAGATCTCTTGTAACTTCATGAGATTTTTCTCCCGACCTATGATTGAGAGAGATGACCTTCGCCTATCAGCTTATTGCAAACAGGAACAGGGAGGAATCCCGATTGTAACTGATGCCAATGATATATCATACAAGCGGCTGTTAATTAGCGACCCACAATTTTCGAACATCCAAGGTGCGAAAGTTGCGTGGAGACACGCAACCGGGCGGACCTGCTGCCCCGGCGCGTGCTCCCACACCCCGTTGGATACAGATTGAATGTATCAGTGAAAGATCTTGCATGTCACGGCTCAATGATTGGGGAGCCACTAATTGTTAACCCGCAATGACAGGCTTTTTGGGCGGCCCCGGTATAATGTAATATATGCTAACGGCGTTACATACCTGAAGGTACATTGTTTAGTAAGCATCCCGTAATCGTTGTAATGTTTCCGGATATGGACATGAATAATTAAGTTTGGGAAATGAGATTCATACAGCCCATCGTTCATTTCATTTTCCTGCTGTTGCTTTGTTCCTGTGCAGGTCATCGGGGTGAAGGCACGCCGCCCACGGCTCTGCCGGAGCAGAAACAGCCTGTTGAAATCAGTCCCCGTGAAACTTTTGGTATCAGTGAAGAAGACCTTCAGTACATTGATCTTATCATTCCGGAATATGCGGAGATTATATTTTATTACGAGGATGCGCCTGCAACGCTTGCCTTCTCAGAAAAACTGCTGGCTTATTTCAGGCAAAACCGGGCCAGTATTGAGCTTCATAAAATGAAGAAGATCACAGACCGGGAAAATACCGGCGCAAGAAGGTTTTACATTGACTTTACAGGAGATCACCGTTATGTAGTACGGTTATATAATGATAAAGACCTGTAAGACTTGCAGCGCTGATAGATAGCCTGGCAAACCTTACAGGTCTTTCAAAGAAGTTATGGCAGGATTATCTGCTAATGATGGTGGTGCTGATGTTCTTCCTGCAGCTTCTGGAAATCTTCACGGCTGATCGGTTTTTCCTGCGGGGTTACCTGGCTTTCCACCTTTTCAAATACTTTTTGAGAAAGAATGCGGCGATAAGCGCTTTCTACCTGCTGTTTGTCCTGCAGCAGCTTGTCCACATAATTGCCCAACCAGCTCATATCCCCCTGTAAGCCGGATGCGCCGAAATAGCCCATTACTTCCTGCGCGATATGATCACGTATTTCGTCGGGAGTTACCTCAATATTATTGTCTTTAACTATTTTATCGGAGATCAGCGTCCACTTCAGCTGGTCTTTGAAGGTGGGAAATTCAGCTTCTACCTGTTCCTGCGATTTCGGCGACTCACCGCCTGTTTCCATCCAGCGCTTCAGGAAGGTTTCCGGAAATTCAATGGAGGAATTGTCCAGCAGCTTATGGTACAACTCGTGGTGCAGGTAGTTGCGGGCCTGCCCATCCAATGCACTTTGAATACCTGCTTTTATTTCGTTCCTGAATTCCTCTTCTGTTTTAATTTCTTTATCGGGGAATGCCTCTTTAAAGAACTCTTCATTCAGCTCTCTTTTTTCTACCAACCCGATTTTGGTGATGGTAAGCTTAAAATATTTATTCAGGGCATCGGCATCTTCCTTGTTCAGCCCCAGGTCACTTACCAGCCAGTCTCTTTCTTTTTCATCGAACGCGGCATCCAGCTGTATTACTGCGCTGTCTTCTTTCTTTTTTCCCACCAGTTGGGGTCTGAAGCTTTCAGCAAAATATTTCAGCAGCAGGGAATTGTCTTTTTTAATACCATCTTCCACTACATTACCGTCCGCATCTGATTCTTCAAATGTTACGTTCAGCACATCTTCATCGGTGGCTACAGCTTCCGGCTCGGTCATTTTGCCATGCCTCACAACAAGGCGGTTCACCTCATCGTCCACCAGTTCTTTTTCAGGCTCTATTTTGTAACGTACCAGTGATACCTGGTTCAGGTCGGGCAGCTCAAAGCTGGGCTTGAGTCCAACTTCGAAATTGAAAGTATAATCAGCAGGGCTGTTCATATCCAGCTTGCCCGGATCGTTGTCTGTACCCGGCAGCGGTTGTGCGAAAATATCCAGCTTCTCCTGCTGAAGATAATCCAGCAGCCCTTTCTCAATGCTCCGTAATACCTCTTCAGTGTATACGGCAGGTCCGTGCATTTTTTTGATCATTCCTGCGGGCACCATTCCTTTACGGAAGCCGGGTATATTAGCTGATTTAGCATAATGCTTTAAAGCTTTTTCAAATGCGGGCAGGTAATCTTCCTTAGTAACGGTCACTGTTAACTTATCATTCAGTAAACCAATATTTTCCCTGGTAACTGTTGCCATTTTTATATAATGATTTGCGTTAGAAGCTGTAATGGGTAGAGAGATGTAAACTGTAGTATGATAAACCCGTCAGATTCAATTCTCTAATGCCAATTTTGTTTGTTTTGTGCGGGTGGAGGGAGTCGAACCCCCACGCCTCGCGGCGTCAGATCCTAAGTCTGATGCGTCTGCCAATTTCGCCACACCCGCTTGAAAAATAAGGTTTTACGCCTAACCAGGGGGTTTATGCCTGATTTTTGGGAGAGCAAAGGTAATAGATTTTACTTAAATTTGAATTTAATATGAGTATGGATGTTAAACCTGTTGCGTACAACCTGAACGAGGAGGAAGAAAAGAAGGAGATTGTCAGACAATACCGTGCCTTGCTCCGGATCTTAAAGCCTAAGATAAAACAAGGGGACAGGGAACTGTTGCGACTTGCCTTTGAAATGGCCGCCGATGCGCATAAAACCATGCGCCGCAAAAGCGGGGAGCCTTATATTTTACATCCTATAGCAGTAGCCCGTATAGCGGCAGAAGAAATAGGACTCGGGGTAAGGTCCACCATTTGTGCTTTATTGCACGATACTGTAGAAGATACAGACCTGACCCTGGAAGATATTGAAATAGCTTTTGGCCCCGAGATCGCCCGCATTATAGACGGGTTGACCAAGATAGCCAATGTAGTAGATACTAATTCCACACAGCAGGCGGAAAATTTTAAAAAGATCCTTTTAACGCTTACCGATGACCCCAGGGTGATATTGATAAAACTGGCAGACCGTCTGCACAACATGCGTACCCTGGACAGCATGAAGCGGGAAAAGCAATTGAAAATCTCCAGCGAAACCGTGTATGTATATGCGCCCCTGGCGCATCGTATGGGACTGTACGCCATCAAGACGGAAATGGAAGACCTGGCTATGAAGTACCTGGAGCCGGAAACGTATAAGGAGATAGCGAAAAAGCTTGCCGAGACCAGGCGGGAAAGAACCCGGTATATCAATGAATTTATACGTCCTATCAAAGAGGGCCTGCAAAAAGCAGGATTAAAAACGGAAGTGTACGGGCGTCCGAAATCCATCCATTCTATCTGGAACAAGATGAAGAATAAAGGGGTGACTTTTGAAGAAGTATATGACCTCTTCGCCATCCGCGTGATACTGGATTCTTCACCTGATAAGGAAAAGGAAGATTGCTGGAAAGCCTACTCCATGATAACGGATATGTATATCCCTTCGCCGGAAAGATTGCGTGACTGGCTGAGCAACCCCAAATCCAATGGTTACGAAGCGTTGCACACCACGGTAATGGGGCCCCAGGGCCGATGGGTGGAAGTGCAGATCCGCACAAGGCGTATGAATGAAATTGCGGAAAAAGGATTGGCGGCGCACTGGAAATATAAAGAGGGTGCCAGCGATGAGAACCGTTTTGACAAGTGGTTTACACAGATCCGTGAAGTGCTGACCCAGGACGTAAGTTCCATCGATTTCCTGCAGGATTTTAAGACATCTTTTCTTGCAGAGGAAATATACGTATATACTCCCCGCGGAGATGTAAAGATGCTGCCTGTGGGTGCCAGCGCGCTGGATTTCGCTTTTTCGGTGCACAGCGCCATCGGCTCAAAATGTATCGGTGCCAAAGTGAATCACAAGCTGGTTCCTATCAGCCATAAGCTGCGCAGTGGCGACCAGATAGAGATCATCACCAGCAACAAGCAAAAACCCAACGAAGACTGGCTGAACTATGTGATCACCACTAAGGCGAAGACCAAGATCAAAGATGCGCTGAAAGAAGAAAAAAGAAAGATCGGGGAAGATGGAAAATATACGCTGCAGAAGAAGATGGAAGATATGGGTGCTGCCTTTAACCAATCCAACATAGATGAGGTCACAACCTTTTATAAGCTGCAGTCGCCCCTGGATCTCTTTTACCAGGTAGCCGTAAAGAACATCGACCTGAAAGAAATGAAGCAGGAGATGCAGGTGGTAGGCGATAAGCTGATCATTCCCAAGCCTGTAAAAGCAGAGCCGGAGGTAAAGCCGAGCGAAACCGATACACATAAGCTCAATAATAAGAAAGACAATGAGCTGATCATTTTCGGCGAAAGCAGCGACAGGATCGTTTATACCCTTGCCAATTGTTGTAAGCCTATCCCCGGAGATGATGTGTTTGGCTTTGTGAGCACGGGAAAAGGACTGATCATTCACCGCACCAACTGCGCCAATGCAGCAAGGTTGATGTCCAACTTCGGGCACCGCGTCGTAAAAACCAAGTGGGCGAAGAACAAAGAAATTTCCTTCCTCACCGGTGTGAAAATAGTGGGACTGGACGATGTGGGCGTTA
>CAKSVK010000050.1 GCA_934502905.1 uncultured Chitinophagaceae bacterium | reverse complement strand
GTACAGGCTGTACCTTACCATCTGCCTCTATTTCCTTTGCATCCACTTTCTGCCCGTTAATAATGAGCTCAATATTCACTTTCCGGCTTTTTTTAATGCGCGCCCGTTCTATGTTCCAGCAGGGGAATACATCCAGGTGGCTTTTGGCGATCACTTCGCCACCACGATCCTGCTCAGCAGGTAAATACGCGGCTACATCTGCTTTGACCGTTACTTTTTGTTTTGACTTCAGGTTCAGCAAGCTGTTCTTTTCACCGGGTTCAATACCATTCACAGAGAAGTTCATGATGTGTGAAAAACCGTCGGATACATAGTTTCTGCCGGCTTTGATCGCCTCTACATAGCTGTTGTAGTTCACACCTCCTTTCGTTTTGAAATAACTTCGGGCATACCCTACTCTCTCATCAGATAAGCATGGAAAGTCTGTTTCCCCGCTGATCGGTATCCTGATGCCTGCATTTAGCGTATGGTACCACATGTTCAGCTCCCGGTGGAGTCCTGTATTACCGGCGCTAAAAAAGTTTATCCATCCGTGTGGCGCCGTAACAATATATTCGTTGGCGCCGATGCCATTCATCTTCGGTACGATGTAATTGGGTATCGCAGTAGTGATCTCTTCATAAGTTCTCCATGCCGGCGCATGTACTTTTTCCTCCTCCGTAACGGGTGGATTCAGGCGATGATTTTCTGTATACAATGGCTCCAGACCGTCGCCGGAATGCGCATACCCGGTAATGGCACCCTGGTGGTGCGCCCATTGTAAAATGGGACCGGTCCAGCTCGGCCAATCCTCTATTTTTTGCGTACCGGGATAATCATCTTCTTTCAGGCGAAGCAGTACCAGGTGACCGGCATGGGAAGATGGAAAACCGGATACCTCCACGTCATATTGCATGATATTGCTTTTGGTAGACAGTTCGTGCTGCTTACCCGTAAAATTATTTTTCTGGTGATACCAGCCCGGGCCCCAGCTCAAAACCGACGATACCTTCAGATCTTCTCCCGCTGCCTGCCGCCACATATCCGCGGGGTTCACTCCTTCCTCCGGACTATCATAATGGCTGCACCCCGAAGCATGCACATGATGATCGGCGCTGTGCCAACCCAGCTTTGCCAGGTCGATCCATCGCTTCAACCGCAAGCTAACATGTACGCTGTCTGTATTTTCGGGTATGGTTACCTGTTTGTATTGCGGCAGGTACTCCGGTCCGCGGGTGTACCTGATCGTGAATTCTCCGGGTGGCAATACCACATGCTCCCCGGTTTTACGGTATACATGCTGCTGGAAAAAGAAATCGGGGTATTCATCAAAAGCTGCCACTCTCCTGGAAGGAAGAGGATATACGTTGGCCAGCTTACCCGGGTATCTTTCGATGCTGTCTGTAATGGTAACAGCTGCCATTACGGGCTGGCCATCATCGTCTGTAATATCAAAATACAGTTTAACGGCCGGATCGATGTGAAACATGATATGTGTCGTATTCCTGAAACCGATATCTTTTGTGCTTACTCCCACATTAAAGCCAAGCTCCACATCCCGCATACCGGCATCTTTGCTATACAATTGCACAATGGTATATTCCACCGGCATGCCGGAAAGATGCTTGTTCATCGTGCCGCCGGTATACATTTGTGCATCCAGGAAACGATTGGCGGCTTCGCCGGGGGAAACCGGGTCACTGGTATGCCTACCCCACCCCGGACGGTTATAAGGCAGGAATGCATTGGGGCTCTCTACCTCGAGCTTTCCCGTTACCCGCCCGTCATTTTTCACTTTCACCAGGAAGCTTTTCCATCCTCCCTGCATCAGCCTGGGCAACGCTGTTCCCTTTACTACTTTTACCCTGGCTTCAGGATTGATATCTACAAGGGCTATACAATACGGATCCAGTATTTCCTGTATCAACGCCATCGACTTTTCCGTAAAAGCAGCATGCCGGATGGCTTCTATTTTCTTTTCATCCTCCGGGGATAAAGGGCTACCGATATAAGCAAGGGCTTCCTTTAACCGGATGGCATGCGATATAAATGGCTGCACCTCCAGTCCTCCACTGAAAGCAGAAGTTGTATTTGCAGTTGATCTGTCATGTCCTTTATGGTTATTATGGTCATGCTGTGCCGCCACATGGTGAAATGCAGTCATCATTACCAGGAACAATAAGTGCCTCATGTGATATCATTTAATTATTACAAATAAAACCAAATAAAACAATCGTGTCTCCCTGTTTTTGCCGGTTTTATTCTGACGCCATCACGTCGGCGATCAGGTCCACTGTCCTGTCCACCAGTAATTGTCCTCCTTCTGCACCTACGATTGAGCTGAATACCGTGGCACTATACCCACCTCCCTTAACCGCCTTTTCTGTTGCCAGATAACCTTGCTCACCCGCCAGCTGTACAACAAATGTCTGCAGCGCCTTACTCCTCCCCTGTATCCTGATACCATATTCCGTGTACAATTCAAAAGGATTGGTGCAAATAACGATATCGCCTAACCGAACCACATGAATTTCTGTGGGAAGGGTCAGCTGTTTTCCCTGCTGCTGGTTTTCGTATCGTTTTACAATCTTGTCGTTAAAAAACTGTTCGCCTCTTAGTTTTTCCGCCAGCTTATTATCAGCAGCGATTTTTGCAGCCACTTCATCCCGGGTATTCCTGGCGTCAAGATATTCCTTGTGTGTGATGATGCGTACCGGCAACTGCAGGTTTTCATATTTATGCACCAGCGGTATCTGCTTATGCTGATCCTTTTTTACAAGATCATGGGCTTCTATTACAGCATTCGAAATACGTCTTCCGATCTCTTCCATCGGCTTTCGCCCGGATAATGTATGCATCCTAACATCCGCTTTATGCCGGTACATCACATGCGGCGACTGGTCTCCCGCCGCTGCGATCCAGCCTACGACACAAAGCCCGTTGCCAAATTTCTTTTTAAGCGCCAGTCTTACTTCATGCCAGTAGTCTGCATTCACTGCAGTTCCATTCTCTGTTTTCTGAGCAGGGCAGGCAACGCTGACGCCCGTTGCGACCAGCTCCTGTTTTTTATTCCAGAAGAACAGGGTATTCACATCATGATCTTCGTACCCTTCTATGCCCGCAAAACCCGGAAAATACGTACCGCCATACATCAGCGCTGTTCCGTCAAAATAAGAGCTCCTCCTGTTGTATCCTACAACGGCGTGTGTGAGCCCCCAGCTGACAGTACATTCAGCACGACTGTTCCAAGCTTTTACAATTCCCGCACTTACCCGTTCGATAAAAAATTTCTCAAATGCCGAAGGCTGGGTAATATCCGGCGGTATGGGGTATTTAGAAAACAGCGTATCCATTACCGGCGCTGTATGGGTATGCGTTGCCGTAAGTATCACCTTTGCCGTATCAATAGAAGGCAATAGATTTTTAACTGATTTTCGCACACCTGCCTGGTATGCCGGTGGTATGTCCACAAGATCGCAAGCTGCAAAAAAAACGGTCTCTGCTGTTGCTGTTCCCTTCCGGGATTCAATGACCATTATACTTACCTGCAGAGGGGTTTCGGCTTCGGTAGCTATTCTTAAGTGTCCCTGGCCTGCCAGTGCTATTGGCAGTGCAGGACTGATATCCACTTCTGCGGTACCCACATACAGGTTCTGCGCCTCGCTTGTTGTACCCATGCTAACCCAGCAGAAAAAAGTCAACAGGCATTTATAAACAAGAGGAGCAAGCTGTAGGTTGAACCTTTTCATGAAATGTAATTCTGTAATTTTTTTACAATCCTCTTCCACCACTTTAAAGCGGCGGAAGAGGATTACAGGTTTATCAATAACCCGGATTTTGCTTAAGCACTGATTGTCCGCCCACCGTAGTAACACTCAAATCGATCTCTCTTTGCGGAATAGGGAGCACTTCAGATTTACCCTTTGTAAAATGAGCGTCCTTGGTGATCAGGTAAGGCTGGCCGGTTAAATCCATATAAAACCGGTTTTCATCCGCATTGTAAGCATCCAGCAGGTCTCCCATATAGCCAGGTTGCTGAAGATTATAACGTTGCAAATCGAAGAAACGGTGTCCTTCCATACCGAATTCAAGTTTGCGTTCGAAACGCACAGATTCGCGGGCGAATTCCTTTCCATTGGCTGCAAACTCACCGTTGTATAATCCAACTAAATAGTTGGCTGCAGGTGTATTGGTAAAGCCCGCCTGCGGATTGTTATTATCTACATACGTTTTTACAAATCCGGCCGGGTTGGCGGCTCTTGCACGAACAATGTTCACATACTCTTCCGCTTTGGGAAGGCTCCCGATCTCCACTTCGCATTCTGCCGCCCATAACAATACATCCGCAAAACGGATCATGGTATAGTTGGTTGAAGTAACAAAAGCCCATCCTTCAAAAGATCCTACACTGGTAGCCCTGTCTTTCTGCCAGTAGGCGCTTTTCATGTGGGAAAAAGGCCCGCCATCCTGGGAAAGTAAAAAGGAAAGATCAAAAACGCCCCAGTCGAGATATGGAATTCCTCTCCTCCCCACTGTCCAGTCGAGACGGGCATCAATAGTGCCGGCATAAGGAGTGAAAGGATCAGTGAGCCCGAGTCCCATATCGCTATGCATAGGCACATCATTAAATGTAGCGAGCAATGGCAGCCCTGTTGCAGCGTTCGTTTTAAAGGAATTAACCAGGTTAAAAGAAGGCTGGTACCAGGCGCCGCCATCAGGAACGGGAAGTGTTAAAGCTTCGCCGGCATTGCCGTTATATCCCCCATCGTTAGGCACCGCAGCCATTTGCACGGCAAATACTGATTCGGAGCTGTTTTTAGTAGCGGCGTTCCAGGTGTCTCCATACTTATCCACCAATTTGTATTTTGTACCGTTGCTGGTTACACCGTTAGCGATAATATCTTCGAGAATGGGTTTTGCCTCCGTCCACTTATTCTGGAACATATAGGTTTTAGCCAGGAAAGACCTGGCTGCCCATTTATTGGCTCTTCCTATATTATTTTTTGTATCCGAAAGATTATTTCCTGCAAACTCGAAGTCAGCCTCGATAGACGACCAGGGCACAGTTTCATTGCTTTTGAAAACATCATCAGCGCCAAAAACTACTGATTCATCAATATAGGGAACGTTTCTCCACAGCTTTGCCGCTTCAAAATGATACACGCCCCGCAGGAAGCGGGCCTCCGCCAATACCTGCAATGCTTCTTCGGCAGTGAACACTCCTTCAGGAAGTTTGTTTAAAAAACGGATCGTTTCATTCGCACGATGCACACCGGTATAAATAGATTTCCATCTGTCTCCGATATGTACCAGGGTCGGGTTCACAGTGTAGTTTTCTATAGCATCCCATTCAGGACCCGCAGCATAAAGACATCCCTTCTTCGCCTCATCCGAAGCGATACCGGCAACCATGGAATTGGATATACCGACATGAAAGTCGTTAGCATTAAACCGCGCCGTTCCGTTAAGGATTGAATAGGTTCCTATCAACAGTCCCTCTACGCCGTGCCTCGTCAGCAACGTATTTTCACTGATACCGGCTATGGGAACTCTTTCAAGATAAGACTTACTACATGAGCCCACGCTGATTACCAGCGACATCAGGCCAGATGCAAGTATTAATGTATGTTTAATCAGTTTCATTCGTATATTTTTTGTTTTTTCAATGGTCGTCCCGTACCTGCGGGAGAACTCTGCGTACACATTCTCCTGCGTGAAAAAATTTATTAAGCGCCGTTTCATTTTGAACAATTTTTAATATTATAGTCAGTAAATATTAAAATCCAACATTAAGACCCACGAGTATTGTTCTCGAATTCGGGTAGAATCCTTCATCAATACCAAATGTCAGGTTTCTATAGCTGGTAATTTCAGGATCGGATCCGGTATAGCTGGTAATAGTGAACAGGTTGGAAGCCTGTACATAAACACGGAACCTGTTAATACCAGCCTTTTTCAACACATTCGCATCAATATTGTATCCAAGCAATAATGACCGCATTTTTAAATAAGAACCGTCCTCAATGAAATAAGTATTAGGCACATTTGCTGCACTGAAGTTTGGAGTTGTTTCAGCTATAGGCTGACTGGTGTTAGTATGCTGAGGGGTCCATGCGTCAAGTAATCTCCTGCTGAAGTTCCAGCTGTTTCCGTAAGGGAAATCAGTCCACCTGCGTGATTCGTTCCAGATATCATTGCCCTGTGAACCATAGAAGACTGCAGACAGATCGAACTTTTTATAGGAAAAACCAAGGTTCAGTCCATACACAAAATCGGGATTGGGATTACCGATAAATGTCCGGTCGTCGGGTGTGATCGAACCATCGCCGTTTACATCCCTGTATTTGAACCTGCCCGGTGCAGCCCCGTCCTGCGTTGGCGATCTGCTTACATCACCATCGTCCTGGAACAGTCCTACTATATCATATCCGAAGAATGCGCCCACAGGATGCCCCACCTGGTTACGTACACTGTTTCCGGGAGTCCAGGGGGGATCAACATATCCTGAAGCACCGGGAAGACGGTCAATCAGGTTTTTATAGGTGGTAAAGTTTGCCCCGATATCCAGGCTTATATCCTTACCCCACCTGGCATGATAGGTAGCGGCTATATCAACCCCTGTGTTTTTAATATTTCCTATGTTCACCGTGGGAGCCTGGGATGTCCCTATAATGCTTGAAGGCAGTGGCTGGGGAAACAGTAATCCTGAAATCCTTTTTTCAAAATAATCAATGGCAAAGTCCAGCTTGTTGTTAAATAAAGCCGCATCAATACCTATATTGGTGACAATATTTTTCTCCCATTGTGCTGCGGGGTTTCCGATGTTATTAGGGCGGTATCCCAACACAGCGCTTGTACCGGTTCCATCGATGTCATAATAAGAGGAGCTAAGCGCCTGCGTATAAAATGTGGAGTAATTAAAACTGGTAACATTATTAGCATTTCCCAATATACCATAACTGGCTCTCAGCTTAAGGTCGTTGATCCAGTGGACATTCTGCATAAACTTCTCATTGCTGATCCTCCAACCGGCAGTGACAGAAGGAAAGGTGCCATACCTGGTCTGCGGACCGAACCTTGATGATCCGTCCCTGCGTAAGGTCACTCCCAACAAATACCTGTCATCGTAAGCATAATCCACTCTTCCGAACATAGAAAAGAAAGCATCGTCCTGCTCACCGCTTCCATTGCTAAAATTGAATTGCCCGAAGTTCAGGACCAGGAGATTATAGTCTTCAAATGCAAATCCCTGCCTGCTGCCGGTTTGGTTACGGCCGGTCATCCTGATCGCTTCCGTACCAGCCAGCGCAGTGAGGTTATGGTTGCCGAAGGTTTTTTTATAGGTCAATGTATTGGTCCACATAGTCAGCGCACTGTATCCGCTATTTTCATCCAGCTGGTTCCTGTTCTGGAATTGCTCACCGCTCCAGTATTGTGGCCCTACGTAGGTCTGGCGGTAAAAATTGTTCACGTTTCCACCAAAGCTCGTTCTAAAGGTCAGGTCCTTGAAGAAATCAATTTCAGCAAACACATTACCGGTTATCGCCATTTCGCGGCTTCTGTTATTGCCCGCTGCCACACGCAGGGCATAAGGATTACCTGCTCCTCCAAACAACGGCGCACCGGCATACCCTCCACCAAAATTGCCTATAATATCATATACGGGAATAAACTTGTGCATAGAACGCGCGGCATTGATAGCCAAATAGGGGTGATTAGGGTTTTCCTGCGGGTTATCGCGATACATGATGTAAATATTCTCACCCACACGGATATTATCTCTCAACTTAAATTCCGTATTAGCACGCACCGAATATCTCTTCATATGGGTGTTCAGCAGGGTACCCTGTTGGTCCATATACCCCATAGAGAGCATATAAGTAGCCCTGTCACTTCCGCCACTGACAGAAATATTATGATTCATCATTGGAGCCGGACTAAAGATCTCATTAAACCAGTCGGTTCCATTGCCCTCCCAGTTTAATTTCTGAATAAGATAATTTTTAGTGGGATCAGACATGTCGAGAAAATACCTGGAGGGATTCACGGCAGGATCGCCCGCATTGGCAACACCATAACCAATACCCGACCCCGTAGGGCCTCTCCATGCGTACTCGGGAAGGCCATTCAAAAAAGGGCTGTTGGTAGGATTAAGCTTATTGAATGTTTCGGCATACTCCTTCGGACTCATCATATTACCATCTCTGGCAGCAGGAGTTTGTATGCCGTAATAAGCGTCATAAGTAGTTTGCATCCTACCCGATTTTCCTTTCTTGGTAGTAACAACAATAACACCATTAGCGCCACGAACCCCGTAGATAGCGGCCGCACCGGCATCTTTTAATACCTGGATAGATTCCACATCATCACCGGGAATATCATTGATATTACCCTGTACACCATCAATAAGCACAAGGGGATTGGTATTTTCCATGGAAGTGATACCACGGATCCTTATATTACTTGCATGGCCGGGAGAGCCCGAGCTGATGATGTTAACACCGGCAGCCTGTCCCTGTAATGCCTGCAATGCAGAACCGGCAGGGATAGATTTGAGTGCTTTCACGTCAACCACGGCAACAGAGCCAATAATATCCTTTTTGCGCTGGGCGGAGTAACCTGTGATAACAGTTTCCGTTCCTTCTACGATCCTGGTACTCACCGCTATGTTATGCAGCTTATCGACAGTGCCGTCCACTGCCACTTCGGTAGTTTCAATGTTCACCCCGCTGATCACCAGCGTAACACGTTCTGTGGGAATGGTCAATTCAAAAAAACCACCGGCATCCGTGGTCGTACCCACCGCGCTTCCTTTTACCATCACCGAAGCCACCATCGGCTCACCGGCCTCGTTCAATACCCTGCCCCGGATCAGCACGGGCGGCGGTATATCCAGGGTCGCCGGAGCGGAGAGCATTTGTTCCGGAAAAGACAGTTCTTTTTTACGGGTAACGATCACCAGCCTGTTCTCCAGGTGAAAATCAAGCGGCTGGTCTTTGAATAAAGTAACGAGGAAATCGTTCACCGGCTGCCTGGCAACATTGATGGTGACCGGCTTGGCCAACTTCAACAGGTCAGCTTCATAGAAAAAGAAAACATTTGCCTGTTTCTCTACTACATTGATCACCTGCTGCAAGGGTACATTTTTCCCGCTGAAGGTAACCGTTTGGGAAATACCGTTCGCGCTGGCATTCAGCAGAAATGTTATCAATATCGCAGTAGTTAGTTTCATCACTAACAAAAATTTAGTGATCGTTCTGGCATTGCAATCGCGCAATATCCAGACAAAAAATGCATGTTTTTGCATACTTTTGTTCCAGTTTTGGTTTAACAATAATTGATACCTACATATGTCATATTGTTAATCAAGCTTTTCCACCGCCCGGTCTGCACACCAGGGCGGTTTCTTTTACCGGCCAATTAACAATCGTTGATATTATTTTCTATTCCCTTGCGATACGATTAGTGTTTTACCGTTCACCTCAAAATTTACACCCGCCAGCTTCAGGGCATTCAGCACCTGTGAAAGGGTAAAGTCTCTCGGGATCTTACCTCTATACAGCTTTGCAGGCACCGGCCCTTTATAGCTGATATCCAAATCATACCACCTGCTTATCTGGCGCATAACGGTTGGAACATCTGCATTGTTAAACACAAAAAGATTATTTTTCCAGCCTATCACCTCTTCCACATTTGCCTCCGAAACCTTTATATCCCTGGCTGAAGCGTCATTTTCGTCTATACTTGCCTGTTGTCCGGCTTTCAGTTCTACTTCCGCAGATTGATTTCTTACCTTCACGAGTCCCTCAACGAGCGTGGTCGTCTGATAATCCTCATCACTATAGGTATTGACGTTAAAATGTGTGCCGAGCACTTCCACCCTGGTATTGCCCGGTGTTTTTACAATAAAAGGCATCTTTTTATTCCGCTCTACTTCAAAATATACTTCGCCCGTTACACTTACTTCGCGTACTGCGCCAATGAACTGGGTAGGAAATGTTATGGAAGAAGCAGCATTCAGCCACACCTGACTGCCATCTGCCAATGTAATTTTATACTGACCTCCCTTGGGTGTGGTCATCGTGTTGTACACCACCTTATCGGATGGTGCATACACCAGCTCACCACCATCATTGGAAATAGCAAGCTCTCCATCGTTGATCACCTGGCTACCGTTGTTGCGCAGCTCCACCTGTTGGCCGTTTGACAAAGTCAGGATGGCCCTGTCTGAACCGGGCAGGATGTCCGCACCTTTTTCGGTCACAAAAGAATTTTCAGCAGGCTTCTGTAGCAGATCGCTCTGCCACCAAAAGAATGCGGAAGCTGCAACCAGTACAACTACCGCGGCAGCGGCATACCACCAACTCCTTTTTTTACCCATATTGCGTACCGGCGTTATCTCTTCAGGAATATCCTGGAGGGATATCCTTTTCTGAATTTCCAGTAAAAGCTGCCGCCCGACTTCATTCTTTTTGTCTCTTTCTTCCATTTCTATCAACTGAAGAATATCTTCTTCGTTATCCAGTCCTTCAAAAAAGAGACGGTTCTGTGGTGTTTCCGAAAGCCAGCGCTCAAGCTGTTCCATTTCAAAAGGATTGATCTCCTCCCTGAAATGTTTTAGTATTAATTGAGCAATATATTGTTCTGAATAAGCCATATGCACGTTCTTACCCAGATAAACGTACATCTCTTTAAAACTTCCTATTCAAAAAGCACATTTTTTAATCAAACGGAATCCCCGGTTTTATTCTTTCTTTAAAAATGTCTCTTCCGGAGCAGTTATATCAGCTTACAAAGGGAAGCAGCAAAAGAAGTGATTCGAGCGGATAATGATGCAGTGCAGACTTCAGGATCTTTATGGCAGATAATTTCTGGTTACTGACCGTTTTTACGCTGATATTGAGCTTTTCAGCAATCTGGGCAGGCTTTAAGCCATCCCGGAAGGAAAGCAATAATACTTCCCGCATTTTTTCCGGCAGCTTTTCAATTTCTTCCCGCAGCAGCTTTGCCATTTCCAGGCGAACCTGCACCAGGAAGAAATCGTTGTGATAATGATCATCCATCATCGCCAGCAATTCACGCTCATGCCGGCTTTTTACCTGCTTGTGCCGTATCAGGTCGTAACACCGGTTACGGGCTGTAACAAAAAGAAAGGAGGAAACTGCTTTAATATGTGTGAATTCTGCCCTTTTTCTCCACAACTGCACAAATGCATCGGCAGTAATATCCTGGGCCTCCGTTTCATCCGTATACCTGCGTGCAAAATGCAACACCTGCCGGTAAAAGCGCTGATACAAGGCCGTAAAGGCATCCTGATCACCGGTTGCAAGCATTGCCACTAAATTTTCATCCATGTAAGAAGGGCTACTCAAGACGGTTTCTGGTTTAAAAAGCTTAATAAAATTATAATATTCCCCCGACATACCTAAAAAGATCGGAGCAAACTGACTTTACCGGCCAGATAAATTGTTATTAATTATTCCGGGTGCTCTTCAAGAGGAGGCTACAGGTAACGATCAACAGATAAGGCCCGGGAAACATCAGCCTCTTTGTTATATACAGGCAAAGAAATTGCACTTCCCGCTGCAAATTTTATTATGGATTTGGTTAAATCAGCTATACTTTACCAACACCTCAATTTATAATTTTATATTCATATTTAGTGAGGTGTATATCCCAACAACAGAAAGAATAATATTTTAATGCTATCAATCAACAACTTAAGGCCGCTTACATCCCGTACTGTTAAAAAAGCATTTTTTGCCGGACTGGTAATGATGTCTGCAGGATACCTGTCCTGTAACACTGAAAAAATAAAATACGAAAACGGAGCCCTTCCTCCCGAAGAAGCTGTTAAAACATTTGAGCTGGAACCCGGCTTTACACTGGAGCTGGTAGCAGCAGAACCGCTGGTTGCCGATCCGGTAGATATGGAGATCGACGAATACGGCAGGTTATATGTGGTGGAGATGCATGGATACCCGCTGGATAAAAGCGGTAACGGAAAGATAAAGCTGCTGAGCGATGAGGATGGGGACGGGAAAATGGATAAATCCATCGTATTCGCGGACAGGCTTGTGCTGCCCAACGGCATTCTGCGCTGGAAAAAAGGTGTGATCGTAACAGATGCGCCTTATGTATTATATTTTGAGGATACAGACGGAGATGGCATATCGGATATAAGAGATACATTACTGACCGGCTTCTCCTTATCGAACCCTCATATCAATGTAAACAACCCCGTATATGGTATAGACAACTGGATCCACCTGGCGCACCGCGGTCATTTGCTGACGAGGGGTTATAGGGATATTTTCGGAGACGAAGGGGAAGAAGTATTTTTCAATCACCAACCCGATGGTCCCAGGTTACCTAAAGATGCCGGCAGCCGTTCCGTACGTTTCCGTCCGGATAACTTCACCATCGAGCAGACCTCTGCCAAAGCGCAGTTTGGGCACACTTTTGATACCTGGGGACGCCATTTTTTCGGCGACAATCAAAATCATGCCTATGCGGAAGGTATTGCTTCTTCCTACCTGGAAAGAAACCCGGCATTGATGGTGTCGCAGGCAACCCAGCCTATTTCTGATCATGGTGATGCAGCAGAAATTTTCCAGATCACCACCAACCCCGAAAGACAAATGTTCAGCGGGGCGGGTACCATGACATCCGCCAGCGGTATCGTGGCTTATAATGGCGGTGCATTCCCCGCTCCTTTTGACAAGAATGTAACATTCATCTGCGAATCCGTCAGCAACCTGGTACATGCAGACAAACTGAGGGATACCGGCTCTACTTTTATTGCCAGCCGGGTGGGACGGGAAAGAAAGGAATTCCTGGCATCTACCGACGCCTGGTCCCGCCCCGTCAACCTGTATATAGGTCCGGATGGCGCTTTATATGTGCTGGATTACTACAGGCGGATTATTGAGCATCCCGAATGGATGAGCGACGAGGCTGTGAAAGCAGGCGGATTATATGATGGTATTGATATGGGCAGGATCTACCGGGTAAGCACAAACGATGTAGCCGGTCCGGAATGGACAAAAGGCCTGAAGCTGGGTGATGAAAGTGAGGAAGCTCTGGTACAATACCTTAATAATGCGAATAGCTGGTGGCGTATCCATGCGCAGCGGCTGCTGGTTGACCGCAGCAACAAAAACATTGTTCCCCAACTGGAGGAACTGGTGGAAAAAGGGACCCTCCCCGAAGGAAGGCTCCACGCCTTATGGACATTGCAGGGGCTGAATGCATTATCCTCCGCTACCATACAAAAAGGATTAAAAGATAACGAACCGGGCGTACGGGAAAATGCCATTCAGCTGGCTGAGCTGCATCTGAAGGATGCACCGGAACTGGTTCCTTCATTACTGGCTTTACAAAACGATCCCAACGCAAGAGTACGCTTTCAACTGTTGTGTGCATTGGGCGATATCAGCTCAGCTGAAGCAGCCACTGCCGGTGAAAAAATATTGTTCCGCGACCTGGATGATAAGTGGGTGCAGGTAGCCGCCCTCTCCTCCCGGTATCTGCAACCCGAAAAGATGATCGGTACGGTCATACGCAATTATCGGCAGGATAAACCCGCTTACGGATCCTTACTGAAACGCCTGGCCGCCATGACCGGCCCCTCTGTAAACCTGGATTCAATGGTGCAGGCGGTGGTATCAGGAAAAGCACAGTCCTGGCAGGCCCCGGTACTGGAAGGACTGGCAGAAGGGTTAAGGAATAAAAAGTCTGGTTTGCATGATATTGCGCAAGCCCTGCTGGTGAAAACATGTTTTGATCATCCCGACGATAAAGTGAGGAAATCAGCTTTTGAGCTGATCAAAACCGCCGGCATCACGAATGAAGTTTTGTTGCAGCAGGCTGTTCAGAAGGCCGCAGTAAATGTTGCCAATACTGGTCTGCCGGATGAAAAAAGAATTGACGCCGTCAACATACTTTCCATAAAAGATCCTGCAACACATGCAGCTTTGCTGAAAGCGCTGGTGGATCCGAAGGTTCATCCATCTTTACAACAGGCGGCTATCAGAACGCTCAGCCTTATCCCCGACGAAACAGTGACCGGTTTCATCATTGAAAAATGGGCGGGTATTACCCCGGCTGTCAGGGAAGATGCCCTGCAGACATTCATGCGTTCTGCCAACCGGAAAAAGCAATTACTGGCAGCTGTGGAAGCGGGTAAGATACAGGCTTCCAGCGTAGGCTGGTTCAGGAGCATGCAACTGATGCAGGAGGAAGATGATGTTATGCGTAACAAAGCAAGGGAGCTGTTTATGGCGAAAGACCAGGATAAGATCATTAAAGAATTTCAAAAAGCATTGAGCATGCAGGGCGATGTAGCCAACGGACAGGTGGTATTTGAAAAAAATTGCGCCCTGTGTCACCAGATACGGGGAGAGAACGGCACCGCCTTCGGACCAGACCTTGGTACCATACAGGGCTGGCTTGCCAAAGATATCATGGCTAATGTACTGGAGCCCGGTCTTTCACTGGCAGTAGGCTTCGACGTTAGAGAAGTAACACTGAACAATGATGAAAAAGTCCAGGGCATTATCAGCAGTGAAACCCCGGGAGCCATCACCATATCGAGCGCACCGGGTGTACAAAGAACAATCAACCGCCAGGATATTAAATCCTTCAGTACGCTGGATATTTCGTTGATGCCGTCTTTTTCCCGGCAGTTGAACCACCAGGAAATGGCTGACCTGATTGCCTACCTGCAGAAAATGTAACACCGCGCTTTAAAAGGTATTTAAACCAGTGCTATGTCAATTGAAAATATGACGAATAAAATTCCCGCAGATCTCGCGGATTTTCGCAGGACCAGCTTAATAAAATCAGACTTTATCTGTGTGAGCTGCGGGAAAAAAGAACAGGTATTATTGAATTGACTTAACGCTCGCAATAAAATTGAATTATGATAGCAAACAAAATTTTGCAATGGCAACGGCTTATTATCACTATAACAACCTGTATTGTTTTTAGTGTTCCTGCTTTCGCACAAAAAGGATGGACCCCGCTATTTAACGGGAAAGACCTGACCGGGTGGGACACCTGGCTGAGACCTCCTGACATGGTAGGGTATGTGGATAGTAGCAGTTCCGAACCTATCGGGCTCAATAAAGACCCGTTACATATTTTTACCATCAACAACGGCATTTTAAGAATAACCGGTGAAGTATGGGGTGCTATCACCTCTAAAAAATCGTACAACAATTATCACTTGCGTTTTGAAACCAAATGGGGTGAATTGAAATATTATCCCAAAGACACTGCTTTACGCGATGCCGGATTGCTGTTTCATTGTACAGGACCCCTTGATTTTGCTTTCAAGGCCTGGATGCGGAGTGCGGAGTTCCAGATAGAGGAAAGCAATATCGGCGACTACTATGATGTATCCGGTGGTAAACCGGAGATTCCTGTAAGCGAAGGACGCTCTCCACTTAATGAAAAGGTAGAACAATATGATGCATTGGCGCCATTAAAAAGAGAGAAATTATGGCGGGTACACCGGTCCGGTAACTTTGAAAGTCCGCATGGCGAATGGACCCGCAGCGAGCTGGTGGCCCGGCATGCAGATGCCGTATTTATTGTAAACGGGTTTGTGGTAAACCGCCTCTATAATATCTTCCGGGAAGACATTAAGCGCCAATCAACCGGTGGTAAGCTGCAGTTTCAAAGCGAAGGTGCAGAACATTTTTTCAGAAGGATAGATATCCGCCCGTTGAAATTTGCTTCCAACACCCCCCTGTTAGCCAGCAACGACAGCATCTTTACAGTTTCTTCTACGCCACAAAATATTATTATTACCAATACAGGCGATCCTGTAGAGATCATCGCGGTAGAGCTCCTGGGAAAAAACGCGGATAATTTCATGGTCAGGCTGCCGGAATTTCCAATGACTTTGAAAAAGAACAAACAGTTGATACTGCCGGTTACCCTGAAACCCAACCATACCGTACAACAGGATGTATTCCTGAGACTGGAAACAGTATCCGGACCTGTAGAGAACTTCCAGGTTCGTTTACGACCTGCTCCTTAAACCCTCCTGCAAGATATAAAATCCAATATCCATTTATTTTTTCCGAAAGCGCAGGCAGGGCCCTTATGAATCACTGTATCATCACTTAAAAATTTCCAACATTACCGTATGCATGTACTTTTTCACATATCAGCCTCAGCGAGCTTTCCAGGTCCCCGTCGGCTGTTTTAAAGGCATCGGCATCTATGGTAAGCGGCGCGCCCAATACCACTAACGGTGCGCCATATTCCGGGCATTTTACGGCCTGCTCCAGTGTAAGGCCGCCAACAGCCTGCACGGGAATGCTCACGGCATCCACTACTTCCCTGAGCTGATCCAGCGGGCTGGGCATCCGTTCGCCGCGGGCAGCTATACCTCTTCTCTCATCGTAGCCGATATGATGAATAACATAATCACAACCCAGGTCTTCCAGCCATTTGGCGCCGGCAACCATATCCGGGCAGCCCAGGTTATCTCCCATTACTTTTGCACCAAAATCCTTACCTGCCTGCACCACGCATTTTATGGTTTCTTCATGTGCCCTTGCCATCACCACCACATGGGTAGCGCCGGCTTTCGCCATCATCTCTGCTTCCAGGTAGCCCCCGTCCATTGTTTTCAGGTCCGCTACAATAGGTACGTTTGGAAATGCTTCCCTCAGCTTTTTTACACCATGCAATCCTTCTGCCAGGATCAGCGGGGTACCCGCTTCCAGCCAGTCTACCCCGGCCCGCATGGCAAGCGCTGCGGTTTCCAATGCTTCATCTATATTGGTCAGGTCAAGAGATATCTGTATGATCGGTTTCATATGCCGTTGATTTTAGATGTTTTTACCCGCGGCGGGTTGTTTATTTTATAACAGGATTTGAAAGATAATATTTTATTGGGTAGAGCAGATAACGGATTGGAGATACTCAATTTCGGAGGTGGCGGGGAGGTATAGGCCGCAAGATACAAGCAACAGGGTGGAACCTGCTTATACGGCTTGTGATCCTAATATCCATATTCTTTTAAGTGCAGGTCATTGTCGCGCCATTTCGGACGCACTTTCACAAAAAGCTCCAGGAATACTTTGCTGCCCAGGAATTTTTCGATTTCCTGCCGGGCATTTGTTCCGATCTGTTTGATCATTTTGCCTTTTTCTCCGATGATGATCGCTTTCTGCGTCTCCCGATGCACAATGATTTCTGCTGTTATCTTTATCAATCCTGTTTTCTCCTTGAACTCTGTCACCATTACAGCCGTATGATAAGGGATTTCATCTTCAAAATACTCAAATACCCTTTCCCGTATCATTTCGCCTACAAAAAAACGGGTAGGCATGTCGGTCAGGTCATCGCTGTCGTAAAAAGGCTCTCCTTCAGGTAAAGCTTCAATGATGTGTTGCAATAAAACATCCGTATGCAACCCTTTCAATGCCGATATTGCTACCAGCTTTTTGCAATATTTTTTGCTCCCGAAAAAAGATGTTACCTCCTCCAGTCGTTTTGCCGAAACCTTATCAATTTTATTGACCACTACAAAAGAAGGTACTTTCAGCTTCAAGCCGGAAAAAACAGCATCGGCTTCTTCCAGGTTATCGTTTACATCCACCAGCAGCAGAGCCAGGTCCGCATCTTCCAGTCCGCTCTTTACCGATTGCATCATTTTTTCATGCAGTTTGTATTTGGGTTCTATAATGCCGGGGGTGTCTGAGAAAATGACCTGGTATTCATCTGTATTTAAAAATCCTTTGATCCTGTGACGGGTAGTTTGCACTTTCGGCGATACAATAGCCAGCTTTTCACCGATCAATGCGTTGAGCAGTGTGCTTTTGCCAGCGTTTGGCTTACCAAAAATATTCACAAACCCTACTTTCATGTAAACTGTTAAAAATTCGCTGCAAAGGTAATTCAACAAAAATTGTTTGGCTGATAAATTACTTACCGTTACCTTTGCACTCCCATCGCAAATAAAGAGGTGGCAAAAGATCTTACCATATTTAAATTATTATATCGCGAGGTAGAGCAGCGGTAGCTCGTCGGGCTCATAACCCGAAGGTCGGAAGTTCGATCCTTCCCCTCGCAACTAAGAGCCCCGGTTTATGCCGGGGCTTTTTTATTTATACATAATTCAATGCCGTTTCCTTAACGTTTCTGTGTAGTTGCGGGTGAAAACACCCGCAATGGCGACTGCCGATGTTGGTGTTTCCACCAACATCTTAAGTAAAAGATCATACTCCGAACGTTCTGAGGGCGATCAGCATTTAGATACGCAGATCAGGGAAAACTAACGAACGATCTTAATCCCTTTGGGAGCGTCGATGGTGGTTTTTATATTGCCACCGGCTTCTTTCACATGCTTTACTTTCACAATACCCAGCGGCGTGGGAAAACTACCTTCCGCAAAACGCAGGTCTCCTAAATTCGGTTTCACCTGTATGACTTTACAACCGGGCGCCAGCACTTTAATACCCAGCACATGCTCTGTTAACCAGGAGGTGGGACCCGACGCCCAGCCGTGCGCCAGGCTATGCCGGAAACCGATATAACAGTAAGCGCCGTAATCTCCATGGATATCTTTTTGTCCGGGTTTGGGTAGTTCATCAATACGGGAAGCATTGGGCAGCCAGTCCAGGTTAAAATCCTCCCAGAAGGAAGTAGCACCTAAATTAAGCATAGCACCCCAGTATTCCCTGATGGCATCCAGCGCCCCCTGGTAATCGCCGGCCCTGGCTTTGGCCTGCAGCATATAATAACCATAAAAAGTGGAGAAATTTTTAGCGCCGCCAACACTTAATACTTCGTTGTTTGCCTTTTCTGCCGGCCACAGATCATTCAATGCCAGCAGGGCTGCACCCTGCTTGGAATGGTTGGGATCCGGCACCACCTTTTTCATTCTTTCTGCCGCTGCCTTACTTTTTTCCGCCGCCGTATTTTCCCCCAGCACCCTGCATATATCCGCACCGGCATTCAACGCCCATATCATCATAGCCTGCAGGCCGGCGTCTACTCCCTGTTGATTTTCGCTCGATGGCCAGTCCAGGAACCTGTTTCCATCAAGGGTTTCTTTGCCGTTGGCATCTATTTTGGACATCAGGTAATCCAGTAATTGAAGCAGGTATCCCCGTTGCTCCTTCAGGTAGGCCAGGTCGCCGTTGTGCATGTACCAATCCCGGTGGATGATGATCCACCACATAGAATACGTGCTGATCCCGTTCATCCAGCCGGGAATAGGAGTGATATCTCTTGACAGGTCAAGACTTTTCGGAACCACGCTGTTATTACCGAAAACGGTCATGATGGTAGACACTTCGGGATGCATATCGCCCACCCATACCAGGCGGTCCCGTTTGATGCCGTCCCACAGGTATTCCTGCATGTTGAGATGAACGGTATAAGCGCCCGTCATCCATATCCTGTTCAGCAATTCATCGCTGCTGTTAAATGATCCCAGGTAAGGAATGTCCCGGTATATAAATTTTGCCCTTACTTCCTTGAGCTGCAATTCCACATTCGGATCCAGCATATCTATACGTACAAAACGGAAGCCGGTATTACCCAGCTCCAGGGCACCCAGCCAGGGCACTTCCACGATCATATCCCGCATAGCATGGTCGTTGGTAGCATTTTGCTTAGGTTCTATTTCACTCATGGCTTCACTGGCAGACTCACCGAAACGTACCCTTAAACGTACCGGTTTTTCCCCCGGGTACATGCCGGTAACAATCTGCAGCCCTCCATGCAGCTCGCGGCCGAAATCCAGCAGCAACGCCGGCTTTACACCCCAGGTGCTGGCCAGCACACACATATCACGGTTAGCCAGGTCAGCCTGGCCATTACCGGGTTTCAGTAAACGGGAGGCATTTTTAATATGTTGTTCCGCATTTTCGGTTTGCCAGAGAATTTTTACCGGCGGCAAATAACGGGTCACTGCTTCTACCGGCTGAGACGCGTTTAAAGCAGCCTGGTCAAAAACAGGCGGCAACTGCTGGGATCGTACCCCGTCAGCAAACAGCAGGGTAAGCACCCAAAAAAAAGTTCTTTTCATATGTAAGATATATCTTGTAAAAGCTCAAGATAGAACCGCTCCCTCATTTATTCATCCTGTACCTGCCCGGTAATATGCGTTATATAGTTATATAAAAATGTATCATCGGCATACAATCTATATTCCGGCAATCCCTCTGTTAAATAAAGGCATGATCAGAGAGATCGCTCTCCCGACAACCAATCCATCAACCCTAAATCATACATCAGAAATCAAAAATCGAATATCAAAAATTCCCGCTGGTACCCAGAAACCGTCTGTTTTTGCAGTTTGCCATTTAGCCAGTATTTTTGCCCCTGCAATGCAGGACGGCATTTCATCTGCATGCTGCCTGTTATCATCTTTAAAAAACCAGAAATCTTTTATGGCATACGATGTAATTGTTATAGGAAGCGGTCCCGGCGGCTATCCGGCAGCCATCAGGGCATCGCAGCTCGGCTTTAAAGTAGCTATTATAGAAAAAGAAAGCCTGGGCGGCATCTGCCTCAACTGGGGCTGCATCCCGACCAAAGCTTTATTAAAAAGCGCCCAGACCTATGAATCGCTAAAACATGCCAAAGATTATGGTCTGGAAGCATCTGATG
>CAKSVK010000049.1 GCA_934502905.1 uncultured Chitinophagaceae bacterium | reverse complement strand
ATCCATAAGATCACCAACCTGGTATCCGGCGAAATGAAGATCAATATTGCAGCATTAACCGTTGAAGCCAAAGAAGGTGTGTTTGAGGGGAACGTGAAGCTGTTTGTGCATGATAAGGAAGAGCTGGATGAACTGGTGAACAAGCTGAAGAAGCTGCCGGGCATAGAATCCGTGGAGCGGTATGATACGGAACTGGTCTGATCGTTATAGTGAGAGGAAGCTGTTGAAAGATAATATGCAGGTGATTATTCCTTCCCCTGCACCACTACTACTATTTCGCCTTTTACTGTTTTTGCTTTAAAGTGATCGCACACTTCTCTTAGCGTGCCTCTTTTATTTTCCTCAAATTTTTTAGTGAGCTCGCGGCTGACACAGCAGGGCCGGTCTTCCCCAAAATATGTGATACATTCTTCCAGGGTTTTTACCAGGCGTACCGGTGATTCATAAAAAACGATAGTCCTTTCTTCTTCTGCCAGCTTTTTAAAAAGGGTTTGCCTGCCTTTTTTAAGCGGCAGGAATCCTTCAAAGCAAAACCGGTTGATAGGTAATCCGCTATTGACCAGGGCAGGAACAAAAGCGGTGGCGCCGGGCAGGCATTCTACCTGTATGTTTTGACGGACACATTCACGTACCAGTAAAAAAGCGGGATCGGATATGCCCGGGGTACCCGCATCCGTTATGAGCGCCATTTTTTTGCCCTGCAACAGTTGCTCTGCCAGGTGATGCACTACCTTGTGTTCGTTGTGCTGGTGATAAGCGCTGAGCGGCTTTTGAATATGGTAGTGCCTCAGCAATACCGAGGAGGTTCGGGTATCTTCTGCCAGGATGAGATCCACCTTTTGCAGGATATCAATTGCCCGGTAGCTGATGTCACCAAGATTGCCGATGGGAGACGGGACAATATACAGCGCCGTTCCGTTTTCCGGAAGTTCCGGACCATATTCCGTAACAGCGTTGGGTTCCAACAGTAAAAGTTAAGCGGGGGTAACGGTAATTTCGAACTGTTCCATCACCTGGTTGGCCAGCAGCTTTTTCGATGCTTCTTCCGCAATGGATTTAGCTTCTGCTTCTGTAGCTGCCTCTACCTGCAGGGTGATATGCTTACCGATGCGTACGTCATGGATGCCTTTCAGTCCCAGGTTCTTTAATCCGCTTAAAACAGCTTTCCCCTGCGGATCGAGCAATTCTTTCAGGGGCATCACATTGATATGTACAGCGTAGGTCATGCTATTTTATTTTTGAAGAGCAAAGATAACAGAATGTAGCTTATAAAGATTAAAGACACTGCCGCCCATCCAAAAGCCAGTGTCAGGATTATTACCAATGCCGCCAGTATCACTTTAGGCAAATTATTCTTCAGGGTATAGTCTTTAAACTTCATGCTGAGGATAGGTACATTGCTTACCATGAGGTAACACAATATGAAAATGATCCCATACCAGATCCATTTATTCAGGAAAAGATCAATGACCTGCGGGGAAGCGCTCCAGAATACAAGAGGAAAGGAAGCCACTACCAGCCCGACAGCCGGCGTAGGTACGCCGCGGAAAGAATAGGTCTGCCGGTCATCAATGTTGAACTTTGCCAACCGCCAGGCGGCTGCACAGGGTACCAGCAGGGCCGGGTAAAGCCAGGCTACGGAAGCATCCAGCCCGTCTTCCTGCTTTGCTATGGAAAGCCGCAGGAACTGGTATATGATCATGCCCGGCGCTACGCCAAAGCTCACTACATCTGCCAGTGAATCGAGCTGCTTTCCCATTTCGGATTGCGCATTGAACAGCCTGGCGACAAAACCATCCAGGAAATCTATGACCGCCGCCAGGGCAATAAACAAAGATGCCAGGAAGATCTGTTCCGGCATGCTCATCATTTGTCCTCCGGCTTCTGTGTTTACCAGGGTAATACCACTTTGTAAAATGGTGATGACAGCCAGACAGCCAAAAAAGAGATTTAAAAGTGTAAACAGGTTGGGTATATGCTTCATTGGTTTTTCTATTATTTGGTAAAGGAAGTTTCCGCTTATTTCTTCATCAGCGATTCAATTTCCTCAGCGGTGATCGGTATATTTTTCATCAGGTCTTTATTACCGCTTTTGGTGATCCAGAAATTGTTTTCGATCCGCACACCCATCTGCTCTTCTTCAATATAAATGCCGGGTTCAATGGTGAACACGTTGCCGGCTTCTACTTTTTTGGTGCGTAGCCCTATATCGTGCACATCTATGCCCAGGTGGTGGGAAATACCATGGTATAAATATTTCCTGTATGCCCGGTTACCCCTGTCCTCATTTTTTACATCTTCCCTGGAAAGCAAGCCCAGCTTGACAAACTGCTTCGTTGCTTCTTCGCCTACTTTTTCCGTGTAGTCTGCCAGCAAAATACCCGGCTTCAGGATAGATGCTGCATAACGATGCAGGTGCAGGCAGGCATTATATACTTCTTTTTGCCTTTTTGTGAACCTGCCGCTTACGGGTACCGTACGGGTAAGGTCTGCACAGTAGCCACCATATTCAGCGCCAAAGTCCATCAGCACCAGTTCACCGGCTTTACATTCCTGGTTGTTGAATACATAATGTAATGTTCTTGCACGATCTCCGCTTGCAATAATAGAGCTGTAGGCAGGTCCCGTGCCCCGGTTCCGCAAAAACTCGTAATATATTTCCGCCTCTATCTCGTATTCCATGATATCCGGCTTAATGGTTTTCAGCAGCTTACGGAAGGTTG
Organism: uncultured Chitinophagaceae bacterium; assembly: GCA_934502905.1. Lineage (GTDB taxonomy): Bacteria > Bacteroidota > Bacteroidia > Chitinophagales > Chitinophagaceae > Agriterribacter. The sequence goes on along the minus strand of CAKSVK010000049.1, from coordinate 18,399 downwards.
TTTCCGTAATGTCAATAGCCTGCTGGATAACAGAAACCTCCGCAGCGGTTTTAACAGCACGCAACTCTTTAATGATCTGTGCACTTCTCTTAAAATGGTGCAGGGGGTAACGCCGTTTCATTTCCCCGATATAACGGTAATCGCGGGACGGGTAGTATCCGCTCTTCCTGTCATTTTCATTGGTGTTCAGGTAGATAGTGTCTGCTATATGTATCCACATCTGCAAAAGCGCCTCCAGGGAATCCAGCCATACAATGGTTTTGATACCGGAAATAGCAGTGGCTTCCTCAGCTCTCAGGCGCTTACCATCCCATTTTTCTTTCAGCTCATTCGGACGAACCAGCACCAGCACTTCCCGGTATTGCTTATCAGGGTTATCCGGAAAAAGCACCAGCATGGAGTCTTCCTGGTTGATACCCGTCAGCCAGAACAGGTCCGAGTTTTGTTTAAACTTATATAAGGCATCTCCGTTGGAAGGAACTTCATCATTGCTGTTGAAAATAGCAATGGCGTTTTTACTCATCTGTCCTGTAAACCGTTTACGGTTCTGAACAAATATTTCCTGCGGTAAAGGCAAATATTTCATTGGAGCATTTTTATTTTTGAATAACTATTCATAAATATCGCCCGGGAATATGGATAGCTATGTGGCTGAAAAATAATGCAATATCAGTATTATCAGGCGTATGGCAAAACCAGAATTGGTGCATTCCCAATCTTCGTTTTATACAGGTTTTCCGGTCGGTGGGGGACATCGACCGGTAGCGCACTCTACAGGCGGGTGGAGACATCCGCCTGCGAAAAATTGAAATACGCCCGCCGTAATCGGCTGTTACATGAAAGGCAAATATCGCTTTCAGAGAATTAGGCGCATACCTAAACGTATCCTACATTTGTATTTACCTATTTGAAAAGATAAGAATTGCCCATGGGGATTATTGATATTCAGATTCCGGCATCTATTGCCCGAAGATTAAAGTTGCCGGGATCGCTCGTGAGACAGCAGAAGCGCGTTCTCAAAAGGTTATTGAAAAAGGCGAAAAACACTGAATTTGGACAGGCTTACAACTTTGATTCCGTTCTGCTGCGGAAGGATATGGAAAAGGCTTTTCAGCAGCATGTGCCCGTATTTGATTACGATAAAATATATGACCAGTGGTGGCACAAAACACTGGAAGGCGTACCCGATGTATGTTGGCCGGGTAAAATAAAATATTTCGCATTGAGCTCCGGAACCTCCGGTTCGGCCAGCAAATATATTCCCATTACAAACGATCTGTTGAGGGGGAACCGGGTTGTGATGATAAAGCAATTGCTTAGTTTGCGCAGCTACGAAAATATTCCTGTTAAATCCATCCGTAAAGGATGGCTGATGCTGAGCGGCAGCACAGAGCTGCAGGAAGGACCCGGTTACTATGCTGGAGATCTTAGTGGCATCACGGCTCAGAAAGTACCATTCTGGTTCACTCCTTTTTATAAGCCCAGTAAAAAAATTGCCCGTACCAGGGACTGGAATGAAAAGCTGGATGAAATAGTGGATGTGGCGCCGGATTGGGACATCGGGTTTATTGTGGGGGTGCCGGCCTGGATACAAATGTGCCTGGAAATGATCATAGATCGGTATAAGCTGAATAATATTCATGAGCTGTGGCCGAATCTTGCTTTTTACGTTCATGGAGGCGTATCGTTCGACCCCTATAAAAAAGGATTTGAAAAGCTCCTCGGAAAACCCATCCAGTATATAGAAACTTACCTGGCGTCCGAGGGATTCATTGCTTACCAGGACCGGCAATCCGAGAGAGGAATGAGACTTTGCACAGGTCAGCATATCTTTTTGGAATTTGTTCCCTTTACCGGCAAAAATTTTGATGCATCCGGCGACCTTGTCGACAATCCGGAAACGCTGCTGATCGATGAAGTAGAAGAGGGTAAAGACTATGCTATCCTGCTGAGCACTTCGGCAGGTGCCTGGCGTTATCTCATAGGTGATACGATAAGATTTACAGACAGGGAGCGGGCAGAGATCATTATTACAGGAAGGACAAAACACTTTTTAAGCCTCGTAGGGGAGCACCTGAGCGTGGATAATATGAACAAAGCTATCCAGTTGACCAGCCAGCAGTTGAATATTTCCATCCGTGAGTTTACCGTGGCCGGCATCCCCCATGGTTCCTTTTTCGCTCACCACTGGTTTATAGCCTGCGATACACCTGTGGATGTTGAGGATTTAAAGTGTAGCATAGACAATAACCTGAAGCAATTGAATGATGACTATGCCGTGGAGCGTAAAAGCGCACTGAAGGATGTGTTAGTGACCGTACTCCCGGAAAAAAAGTTCATGGACTTTATGGAGTCCAGGGGCAAGCTGGGTGGGCAGAACAAATTCCCCCGGGTGATGAAAGGACAATTGCTGGAGGATTGGATGGCGTTTATAAAGTAGCAGGCACATATCAAAATATCATGCGCGTCTTCCCATGCAGCTCGAATGCAGGTTGAATCGACCGGTGACACCTGCATTCAGGCAGGTAAACGATATTCAGCCGGGTGAGGGAAGATGCACGGCGTAATGATTGAGGTGCTGCCTAATTAATTATTCCGTAATAAAGGACTTTTTGATCAGCCCCTTTTTATTTGCTCAGGTGCATGCTTCGCTCCTTGTATAATGTTCTGAAATACGGATCCCGCAGGTCTTTGATGAAGCGGATGGCCTCGCCGGTCGACTTCATTTCTGGACCCAGCTCTTTGTTTACGCCCGGGAATTTGTCAAAGCTGAACACAGGCTCCTTGATCGCAAAACCTTTCAGCTTTTTCTGGAAGCTCAGGTCTTTCAGCTTTATCTCTCCCAGCATTACCTTGGTGGCTATGTTCAGGTAAGGTATCTGGTAAGCTTTGGCGATGAACGGAGTGGTGCGGGAAGCACGGGGGTTGGCTTCAATCACAAACACTTTACCATCTTTAATGGCGAACTGTATATTGATCAGCCCACGGATATCCAATGCTCTTGCAATTTTTTCAGAGTAAAATTCCATGGTAGTCACTTCCAACGGGCTCAGGTTAAATGCCGGCAGTACGGCATTGCTATCACCACTATGGATACCCGCAGGTTCTATATGCTCCATCACACCCATTACGTGGAAAGTTTCTCCGTCAAAGATCGCATCTACTTCTGCCTCCTGGCAGCGGTCGAGGAAATGGTCTATCAGTATTTTATTACCCGGGAGATGCTTTAACAGGCTTAAGACCCCTTTTTCCAGCTCCTCATCGTTGATAACGATACGCATACGCTGACCACCCAATACATAACTCGGACGTACCAATACGGGATAACCTACTTCATTTGCTACTTCTATAGCATCGTCTGTATTGTAAGCCGTACCGTATTTGGGATAAGGGATCTCCAGCTCTTTCAGCAGGTCGCTGAACCTGCCCCTGTCTTCCGCAATATCCATGTTGTCGAAAGAGGTACCGATGATACGGATCCCTTTTTCGTGCAGGCGTTTTGCGAGTTTCAGCGCGGTTTGTCCGCCCAGCTGCACAATCACGCCCGCAGGTTTTTCGTATTCCACTATTTCCCAAAGATGTTCCCAGAAAACAGGCTCGAAATACAACTTGTCCGCAATGTCAAAATCTGTGGAAACGGTTTCGGGGTTGCAGTTCACCATGATCGCTTCGTATCCGCATTCTTTTATGGCCATCAGTCCGTGCACACAGCAGTAGTCGAACTCAATACCCTGCCCTATCCTGTTAGGACCGGACCCCAGCACAATGATGGCTCCTTTATTCTTTGTATGGTGAGGATCACTCTCGTTGTGTTTTACCGCATTCCCGTTATTATCCGGAGCAGAACCAGCCTCAAAGCTGGAGTAGAAGTAAGGCGTCTTTGCTTCAAACTCTGCAGCACAGGTATCCACCATCTTATACACGCGGGTCAGTCCCATTTGCTTACGCCGCTCATATACATCTTCGTCCTTTGTGCCATCATTTACGATCCTGCAGATCTGCTCATCGCTGAACCCGTTGAATTTTGCTTCTGTTAAAAGATCGTCAGGGAGCGTTTTACCGCTATATGCCGCGATCCTTTTTTCAATGTCCACGATCTTCTGTATCTGGTAAATGAACCAGCGGTCGATGCGGGTGGCCTCACAGATCGTTTTCACGCTTACGCCCATCATCAGCGCATCTTTTATACGGAAGATACGGTCCCATTTCGGGGTTTTCAGATACTCTACTATTTCCTCGGAGCGCATCATGCTTTTTCCATAATAACCCAATCCCACAGCTTCGTTCTCCAGGCTCTGGCAGGCTTTCTGGATCGCTTCCGTAAAGCTGCGGCCGATGGACATCACTTCACCTACAGATTTCATCTGCAGACCCAGGGTATCATTCGCACCCTTGAACTTATCGAAGTTCCAGCGCGGCACTTTCACGATGACATAGTCCAGTGTAGGCTCAAAATATGCGGAAGTAGATTGTGTGATCTGGTTTTTCAGCTCATCCAGGTTGTACCCTATCGCCAGCTTGGCAGCAATTTTTGCAATAGGATATCCTGTTGCTTTGGAGGCAAGCGCCGAAGAGCGGCTAACCCTCGGGTTGATCTCGATAGCGATAATTTCTTCGGTGACGGGATTCAGCGCAAACTGAACATTACATCCCCCCGCAAAATTTCCGAGGTCACGCATCATGCGTATAGCAGTATTCCGCATCAGTTGAAAAGCGGAATCGCTCAGGGTCATGGCGGGCGCTACGGTAATGGAATCGCCTGTATGCACACCCATGGGATCAAAGTTTTCTACCGTACAGATGATCGCCACATTATCAGCAGCATCCCTCAGCAGTTCCAGCTCGAATTCTTTCCATCCCAATACCGCTTTTTCTACCAGCACCTCATGTATAGGTGAAGCGGACAGACCCCGGTTGAGGGCTTCGTCCAGGAATTCCTTGCTATGCACAAAGCCACCGCCGGTTCCACCCAGGGTAAAGGAAGGGCGTATCACTAACGGAAAGCCTATTTCCTGGGCGAACTCTTTTCCTTCCAGGAAGGAATTGGCCGTTTTAGCCGGCGCCACGGGAATATTCATTTCGATCATCCACTGGCGGAAAAGCTCACGGTCCTCCGCCTTGTCAATTGCCTTAATATCCACCCCGATCAACCGTACATTGTATTTTTCCCATATACCAAGTTCCTGCGCTTCCTTGGCCAGGTTCAGGGCCGTTTGCCCTCCCATAGTGGGCAGCACGGCATCAATATCATTTTCCTCCAGTATCTGTTCAATGCTCTCTGCCGTCAGCGGAAGCAGGTATACCTTATCGGCCATCATCGGGTCGGTCATAATGGTTGCCGGGTTGCTGTTGATCAGCACCACTTTTAATCCTTCTTCTCGCAGGCTGCGGGAAGCCTGGGTACCTGAGTAATCAAATTCGCAGGCTTGTCCGATAACAATGGGGCCGGAGCCAATAATCAAAACCGTCTTGATGGAGTTGTCTTTGGGCATCTTATGTATAAGTTTGAAAAGAAATCGGTAGGTTTTTCATCACCAGGTTCTTATTCGGCAGGCAAGGAAAAAACCGGGCAAAGGTAAGGGATGTAGCATGAAATCCGAAACACAAAGTTTTGAAATTTCCAAACGACGGGAAAATTTAATATTCTTATTATTTTGAATGTAACATAGGAACAGATGCCGTAAAAGCTGTGCAGGGACCCGCATACAAAGTACTAAGAATACAAATCTCCTTTTCAGGCTCTTTTTTCTTTATCTGTCCTTTACTGCCAATGCTGTTTGGCCGGGATATACCCTTCTAAAAATTTAACTCCCGGAGATAATATCATCAGCCTTTCGCGGTATCTTTCCTGTAAGCTATATAAGATACATTATGAAGCAAAGAAATTACGCTGCCGTATTCCTGGTACTCCTTACCTTTTTTGTTATTTCTTTTATGACCAATATTATCGGGCCGATAACACCTGATATCATCAAAGGGTTTAATTTAAGCCTCGTACTGGTAGCCCTGCTTCCTTTTGCATTCTTTATCGCATACGGACTGGTCTCGCTGCCCACGGGCATTCTTATGGAAAAATACAGCCCGAAGCTGATCATGGCGGCAGCTTTCGTGCTGTCACTCGCGGGCTCCCTGCTGCTGGCCTTTTTTCCCAATTATCTCACTGCCATCATTTCATTGTTCCTTATTGGAGCAGGAATGGCTATGCTGCAGGTGATCATCAACCCGCTGCTGCGTATTGCAGGTGGTGAGGAGAATTATGCTTTTACCTCCGTGCTGGCACAGTTAATTTTCGGATTGGCTTCCTTTGTAAGTCCTCTCGTGTATTCTTACCTGGTATTAAATGTGGGAAATCCGGATTCTGCTGCCTCTGTCGTGTTTGCTATGACCCCAACGGCATTTCCCTGGATATCCATCTACTTTTTATTTGCTGCTATCAGCATAGCGATGATACTGGTCACCCTCAGCTTCCGGCTGCCGAAAATGGAATTGAAGAACGATGAAAAGACCGGCAGCCTGCAAACCTATGCACGCATGATCAAACAGCCGTTGGTGATCGCCTTCTTTTTCGGTATATTCTGTTATGTGGGAACAGAGCAGGTCATCGCCAACTGGATGTCGCAATACCTGAATGTATATCACGGCTACGATCCCCAAACCACCGGCGCAAGGGCTGTAGCTTATTTCTGGGGATTGATGACGGCGGGCGGCGCGCTGGGACTGGTAATGGTAAAAATAATGGATAGCCGTAAGGTGCTGGTGATATTTACGTTGCTCGCTATCCTGTCGCTCACTGCTGCTTTGCTGTTGCCGGGGAAAGTGGCGCTTATTGCGCTGCCGCTTACGGGCTTTTTTGCATCTGTTATGTATCCCATTATCATATCATTGGCGCTTAATTCCGTGACGCAAAACCACGGCGCCTTTGCCGGCATTCTCCTGACCGGCATCACGGGTGGTGCGGTACTGCCGTTGATAACGGGATGGATAGGCGATAACTGGGGATTGAAGGCCGGCTATTGCTTCCTGTACCTGACGATGGGGTATATACTCAGCGTGGGACTATGGGCCAAGCCATTGGTCACCAATAAAACCGTCCGGATTTTCAAAAAGAAATCCTGATAATAATCCCGAAATTGCGCTTTCAACAAAGCTGAGAAGATGACAATAGTATATGGCATTAAGACCTGTGATACCGTCAGAAAGGCAACTGCCTGGTTAAAAAAGCATCATGTAGATTTCCGGTTCCACGATTTCCGCGAGGATGGGATTGATAAGAAAAAGCTGGGGAATTGGTGTGACATAGCGGGATGGGAAACCCTGGTCAACAAAAAAAGCACGACCTGGCGGGGGCTGACGGAAGCGCAGCAAGCCGGCATTACCAACAAAAAGGCAGCCATCACCATCTTACAGGAGCACCCAACGCTCATTAAGCGTCCGGTTATTGAACATAACCAAAGCCTTTTAGTAGGTTACGACGAAAAGAAACTGGAAACAACATTTAAATAAGACAGGACTACCAACTGGCGATCACTGTAATCCCTCCTTTAACGGTCTGGTTGAGACTTACCTCTATCCTGGTACCGACTGGTAACAAAACATCCACCCGGCTACCGAATTTGATAAAACCCAGCTCGCCGCCCTGCTGCACCTGCTGCCCGGGCTTCAGGTAGTTTACAATGCGCCGGGCCACTGCACCTGCGATCTGCTTTACCAGCACTTCTGCATTTTTATGCTTTATCACCACGGAGTGGCGTTCGTTTTCAGTAGATGATTTAGGATCCCAGGCCACCAGGTATTTCCCTTTATGATATTTGCTGTAGACCACTTCTCCTGTAACAGGGTTCAGGTTCTGGTGCACGTTGGCAGGACTCATAAATATGGATATCTGAAGACGTTTGCCATTAAAATATTCCTGGTCTATCGCTTCTTCTATTACTACTACCTTACCGTCGGCGGGAGCAACAATTTTATTTTCATCCAGCGTAAATGTTCTTTTGGGAACCCTGAAGAAAGAAATAATGAACAGGAAAAACAGGAAAGTAACCGTAAATAACAACCAGGCCAGCCAGGTAAGGTTATTAGGTATTGCATAAAATATGATCAGGTTAAGAAGCACAAACAGAAAGCCACTAATCGCAATGGTTTTAAAACCCTCCTTATGAACGGTCATGCATACAGTTTAAGAGGGCAAAATTAATAAATGCCCGCCAGAGGGTCAAAATAATGAACACATTATTGGAGGAACAATACTACATACAGCCATGTAAAAGGCACGGCGAGGAGCAGGGAGTCAAACCTGTCCAGGAACCCGCCATGCCCGGGCATAAAATGCCCGCTGTCTTTTACGTTCGCCATCCGTTTCAACTTGCTCTCCAGCAGGTCTCCGGCAGTGCCGGCAATAGCAGCAATAGCGGCGATAATGCAGACCGGCACCACATTCAGCTTCATCGCATATGCTATAGCGCCCATGGTGGCAATGCAAAGGATGATGCCCCCCGCCGTACCCTCTACCGTCTTTTTGGGCGATACCTTGGAAAAGGGCGTTTTACCGATGAAGGATCCGGTTATATAGGCCATGGTATCGTTGATCCAGATGGAGAAGACCAGGATAACAGGAATCAAAAAGCCGGCGTCAAAATGTTTACCATTTCCTGTCGTCCATTCAAGGTGGATCATCCTGATATGGATCAATAAAGCCCAGCTCAGGGAAATATACAATAAGCCCAATGCAGAATAACGGATATGGCTAAGGTTGAATTGACGCGAAAAGAGAATTTCAGTCACGGGCAAAGCAAACATAAAGACAATCCCCGCCGCCAGCCCAATGAATGCAACAGGAACACCGGCAACCTGGAAATGGTCTCCCATACCATACAACATAAAGGACCACCCGGCAATCATCACCCCGTATTTATGGAACCCGGATACCTCGGCGTATGAAGGTTCTATTTTTTCTATCAGCCTGCCATATTCTATCCAGCAGCCAAAATGAATGACGGAGAACAATAAAAAAAAGCTCCAGTGATTCCAGAACAGCCCGATAAGCATGACTGCTACAAATACCAGCGCCGTAAGGGCCCGTGTCCGGAAAACTGACCAGTTCATTGCCATAGTTTCAGGAATTTAATTCATCAGTTAAGCCATTCATGTCCTTCCTTTGGTTTCTCCTCCGGTGGTACAGATGCCAGGTAAACAGCAGATGTTTTTTTAAAAAAAACGAATAAAAAATACAGTCCTGCAACTGCCAGTATGCCCCACCAGATCGCGATCTTATCATTCATTGCCTCCTGCACGGATTTCCCCTCCCTGATCAGGAAGTACATTTGTGTGACGGCAAACCCGTTGTTAAAGCAATGGGCAATAATGCTTAACCACAGGTTTTGGGAGTAATGGAAGATCAATCCCAGCACGATGCCAAGACAAACCCTGGCGAGAAAACCATAAAAAGAAAAATGAACCACACTAAAAATTAAGCTGGTAACGATGATCGCCATCCAGGGATTATTGGTCGAACGGGTCAGCAGGTTCTGCATGCCACCCCTGAAAAAAACTTCCTCAAAAAAGCCGGGTAATACTGCAATCATAAAAAGCGCCAGTAAGTATTCGTCAAAGGAATTCATAGAAGCAATCGCTTCTACCTGCGCCGCATAATTATCTTCCAGCGTCCTGAAAAAGGTTTCCAGTTGCGCGGGAATGGGAATGGATTCCATTAATTCGGTGGTGGTGGAAGAGAATACCGCGCCAAGGAATATAAGTATAATGGAAAGCAACACCTGCCTGGATGTGAAATACCCGTTGAGCCCCAACCATTTCAGCGGCTTTTTATTCATGATAAAGGCAGTAAAATATGCCGGTAAAAAAAATATACATGCCGTAGAAACGACCTGGATAACACGTACTGCCGTGCTGTATTCCGGGTACAACATTTTTTCAGCCATATCCATCATACTGCCGCTTCCCAATGCCAGCCATATGGGGATAGACAGAACGCTTCCAACAACCAGCCCGCCTATCCAAAGCCCGATCAGAATAAAAAAACCGGCAGTATTTGAGATCCCTTTTGAGTCGGTGTTATACATACTATATATCATTTATATAAGGCATGCTGCAAGATATAATGTTCCGGGCATTTTACCGGGAAACAATTGGGCACCCCAAAAACTTTCCGGAACTTTATACAACGCCACAATATTTATTCATTTAAAATATATCAACATGAAAAGATCTGCGCATGCAATATGGAAAGGTTCCGGAAAAGAAGGAAAGGGTACGCTCAGCACACAAAGCGGTGTTTTGGAAAATACGCAATACTCCTTTGGATCCCGTTTTGAAAGCGGTATCGGCACCAACCCCGAAGAGCTTATAGCAGCAGCTCATTCCGGCTGCTTCGCCATGAAGCTCAGCTTTGTATTGAACGAGGCAGGGTTTACGGCTGACGAACTGGATGTAAACTGCACCGTGAGCTTTGAAGACGGAGCCGTTGCTTCTTCCAACCTCGTATTAAAGGCCAGGATACCGGGCATTACCAAAGAACAATTTGAAGCGGCCGCGGCTGATGCAAAAGATAACTGCCCCATCAGCAAGCTGTTGAATACGACAATTACATTGGAGGCTGTATTGGTTTAGTGGCAGGTATTGTTGTACCTTTGCTTTTCAATCCCGGGAATATGAGGAAAATGATATTTACTGCCGCCATTATTTTTTTGTTTTTGTCAGCGATACAAACGGAATTGTCTGCTCAATGTTCTATCTGTACTAAAACGGCGCAACAATTGGGCGAAGGCCCTGCAAAAGCATTAAACAGCGGTATCCTGTACCTGATGGTCACTCCTTTTGCTGCCATCGGTTATATCATTTACCGTTGGATAAAGCATAACAATAATCAGGATGCCTGAACAGGGTAACTACTCCAATAAATAAAACAGCCCATGCGTCGCATGGGCTGTTTTATTTATATCCGGTTTATAGAACGGTTAGTTATTGTTGAAGATCGTATAGAACAGGCTTACCTGTATCGTGCTATTCTTATAATCAGGGTTTACACTTCCTCCAAAATCGATGTCACCCACTTTGGAAAGACCTGCTATATAACGGGCACCAAGTCCCAGCCCGAATTTTGTATGAAATCCCAGTCCTGCAGCCAAAGCCACATCCAGATTTTTAACATCGGTGTTAACGCCGCTTACCTTATCGCTTATTTTCAATCCGAACTGCGGACCGCCTTCCAGGTATACTGATCCGAAATTAAGTTTTGCCATGACAGGCAGCGTTGCATAGGTAGCCTTGAAGTTCTGTTTTGAATTTGCTGTTTCCAGCTTGCTTCCCTGGGAAGAAACCAGTAGCTCAGGCTGTAACGAAAAGAATGAGCCGAACTTAAGATTAAGGAGCGCACCGGCGTGAAAGCCTACGAGAGAATTTTCTTTTACATCAGCGGCATTAGCTGATCCGCTGAAGTTGGAAATATTGGTACCTGCTTTCAACCCAACCTGGAAGGTTTGTGCGTAGGATACAGATGTAAGTAACAATGCAGCGAACAGGAAAGGAACAAACTTTTTCATAAATTTCTTTTTATGGGTGATCTCCGGTAGTCTGCCGGAGGCTAATTGCTGATTTCTATAACAAAAGTATTGACAGAATACGGAAGGTAATATCACTTTAACAGGCGTTTCACAGATGGGTAATAAATGTTGACGATATTTCAAACTCTTGATTAAAGACAACCGGACAGTAGGCTTTTCTCCTCTGGCTTCCCTTTTCTGTATTTCTTCCTTAGTGGTGAAGAAAAAGGATATACTTCCAAGCCGGTAGTCGTCTGCATCCTGAGGACTACCCAGTGTAACTTTAATAGGAGGTTGAACCTGGTTAAGCAATTCCTTCAGGGGCCGATTAATAAATTTTTGTTTATTGGCTTCAATTTTTTTCACATCAGCTACAGTTTGCATCAGCTTTTGATAAAAACAGGAGGTTATAGAAAGTGTAAATATTATTAATAGAATGTGTTTTGTCATGGATTTAGCTCTGTAGCAAGCATTACTTTTTCCCCAAGCATATTCTCCCAGATCTTTTAGTAAGATACAGACTTTATATGTGGTTGCGATTGTAATGGCCGGCATGCAAATCAGAAGTCAAATGAACTGCCTACAATGCCCTTTCCGGGAATAAACACAAACCGGTCTATACCTCTTTGTAGATTCCTGCCGTCCTTCCTGTTCCAGTCACAAAACGTCCAGAACTGGTATGCAGAATCTTTACCTAAAGTATATGATTTTGACAGGTATAGTCGCTTTAACAGATCATTGTCAGATAAAACACAATGGTCATTTACTGGGTTCATACATTCCATCTTATCCGAAAGCATTGCTGACATTTCGTTTATGGGTTGGGACTATCCACATATTATATATCACTTGCAAAGGTGCGTACAATCATTTGATGAACCTAATCGTGAGAGATTGAAATTTATTTGTCAAATAAACAGCCAGGTCTGGCTCATACCAGCCATATCCGAAACCTGTCTTTAACCCATTCATGCCGGAGTCTGTTTGAATATCGAACTCACCAAATAAGCCGATAAGAAGGTTCTTTATTTTAATTAAATCCGTTTGATCACATTCGATGTTTATCTCCATAATCCGGTCAGATGCATCCAGTCCAACATAGATCTCCCTGAATGTATTAATTCCAGTAATTTTATAGGTTTCTGCAACTTGCTTGTAGATATAGCTCCTGGTTGTTGCTATCGAGTCATATTTTATTTGTCCATCTAAAGCAGCGGTATCAATTTCTTTCAAAATGATCTTTTCGTCTATCTTTTCGCCAATTTTTAAAGATGCCAATCCTTTATCTGAAAAACTGATTTCTTGTGCTTCCACCTTATTACTTTAATCGCTGATGACAGAAATACATGATTTGAAAAAATAAAAACCGGTCAATATGTTAGATCTTCAAGGGCGGTAGTTCCATCCAGCAGCTTATAAAATCTTTTACCCCCATGTATTACTACAATGGGCTCCCTCCATGTAATTCTTCTTTTTTTCCCATCAGATTCCTCAAACCATATTTTTTCAGATTCAGGCAAATACTGTTTTAGCAGTTTTTTATACTTGCGAACACTTTTTCTGCTTATTGAATAGTATAGTGATTCAGATACTATACTATTCTTAATTGTAATGAGCCGGTTGTTTATATAGGTGTAAAAAAGAGGAAGTGCTTTATCATTCTCGGGCACATCAAAACTCTTATTAAAAAAGCAGCTATACAATACTTGTTCCCCCTTATACAATTTCTGATCAAAAGCCAATGAAATGTATCCGACTTTATTAAACAAAGAGTCGCTTTCCGTCTCTTTTACAATAAAAGCTCTTATTCCGTTTATAAGAGCAGTATCCAAAATTTCCACTTCAACAATTGAATATGCTCCTTTTATTTTTGAGCTTGTATTGAATTGCCCGCTTACGCTTGACGGGATGCTGAACAAACTCATAACGATATAAAAAAAGACGCTTATTTTCATCGGTTTGTTATTATTATTAAGATGCTATTGAATTTTGGAACAGGTTACAGATATGTTTCCGGTTTGGATATTAAAAAATGATTGAGTTTTGTTATTGAATTCGCCTATTGCGTTACAGCCTATTACCCAATGTTTTAATCCCGGTGCTTTTGTTGCAAATATTTTATCGTCATCTCCCACATCATGAGAAACACCATTAGTTCCATCACTTCTGCAGGGAGTGTGTGTATGAACAGAGGCCTTTATTGGGATAAAATACTTTCCACCCGTATGGATTAACCCGGAATAACTACCGCTCGGGGGACCCTGAGTATCGGGATAGGTAAAATAGTATGTGACTTTACCTGTACCATCGGTATGTTTATAGGCCCCGCTTGCATTTCCTCCGCCAATCCTCAAAACATCTGTAACAAGTAACTGGTTGTCCAATGTTATATATCCAAAAACTTCATTCCTGGGGTAGTTTTTCCACATCTCTTCTAAGCCTGCACACTTATTAGAATATTCTTTAACAGGCTTGTTGCCTATTTTATTAATAAGATTAGCCACCAAATAATTTATGCTGGCACCACCCCCTCCTCCTTTATACCAATTATAATCATAACCGCTGGCGGTTGTTCCATTATTATATCCCTTTGGCGTAGTAATATATACCGATTCTCCGGTTCTGCTGTATCCGTCCGTATCTCCTCTGTTGCCTGACCCTGTTATCGTGATCCCGGCCAACTCCTTGCAGCCGAAAGTGCCGTACACGCAGAGGTCTTCGTTCCTCGCAGAGACTGTTCCGGACCTCAAGCCCATTAAGCTTGTTATATTGCCCAGCTCTTCCTCCGGGGTATATTCGCCGGCACTGACCCCCTCCTGCATTAAAAAGCCTTTAAAAAAACGACCGTTCACGCTATAGAACACCAGCTTGCCGGTAACCTTTTTATAATCATCCAGGCTGGTATGCTGCTCCCGCCAGTTCTTGTCCGGTTGTATTCCCACCAGCAGGCTACGCAATATGCCTTCATCTTTCATTACCATCATATAAAGGTAATTTCCCGTGGAGTCATCATATCCAAGCGGGAGGTACATAACACTATGGTTGAGTTCTCTGCTCTCCGTCTGAACATGGTCCCAATCTGGTAAAATAAGTAAGAACCTGTCTTTAAACCGTGTTGTCACTTCGTTTTCTGCTTCACGGTATATGGCTTTTGCTTCCTTAACTGAAACAACATCCGGGATTGAGGTGCCGGCTTTTTCTTTTTGGCAGGAATCAAATGCAATGCTGAGGATTGCAGCAGATAGAATGATAGTTAGCAGTTGTGTTCTTTTCATAACTGAGTGGTTAGCACTCCTAAAATAATGTTCTTTTTTATAACTTCAAATTTTCACGGATGCTTTTTCAAATATTTTTCTACAGCTTCTTTTATCAGCCTTCCCCTTTCATTTGATCGTATCTTCGGACGGATCTTCATAATGGTCTCTCCGGCGCTGACTGCATCCCTCATTCTGCCCGTTCTGTCGTAAAAGAGCAGGAGTTGGTACCGTGGCGCCAGTTTTGACGGTGATATGTATACGGCATCCAGGTAGTGCTTTTCTGCCGGTCCATATTCTGCCATTTGCTCGTAGCAATAACCAAGCTCAACCTGGTGGATCTGGCTGACAAATGACCTTTTGGAATGCTCAAGTGTTTTTTTTGCAGCATATAACTCATTCTCTTCAATGAGCCGGGTTCCATATTCCAGCAAGAACTCAGGATTGTGGCGTAACCGGGAGAAAGCCGCACCGTAAAGCGCCTTTCCTTTTTTCCCATCAAATGAAAATTCATTCCTTGCTTCGTTCCAGGTATAGGTTGATCGAAGCTGAAGAAGACAAAAGGAGCCCGCAATGCTCCAGCAAAGAACACCCGATATGTATAAGCACCTGTACAGAACCCCGGCCAGCCAGACTTTCCCTCCCGATGCATATGATTTTCCGGTCCTGCAATCATTGTTGGCAAAACAGGCAAGCAATGAAAAAAACAGTAACTGGGTTCGCATTTCACGAAACGGGTAGCTTGCAAAACAAAGGATCAAAAAAGCAAAAACCGGCACAGACCAGATATTGCGCTTTGAGATCTTACCCGATACATACACCAGCAGGAACAGCCACATCAGTCCGCCGGGCCAACCAAGCTCTATTGCGGTTTGTAAAAATTCGTTGAACGCGAAGAAAGTATTATCTGCTATATAGAAATATCTGTCATTTATGTCACGGATAGAAAAATAGTCCGCCTGCCACAGGTTATAAAGCGAAGCAAACTTTCCATGCCCCGCTCCCTGTATCCGGTAATCATCCAGGTGATGTGCGGTAATATCCCATATTAAAAGCCTTCCGGCAGCAGAATCCAACTTAATGGCCAGGATCACAACGGCCAGGAGGATCGCAAAAACCGCTGCTGATAAGTAAAAAAGGATTTTCTTTTTGCGGTTTTGTATATACCAGGGTATAATAAGGACCGTGCTGATAAAGACGGATAGCCACCCGATCCTTGACTGAGATAATACCAGGAACAGGATATCTGACAAAAGCAGGGCTAAAATGATCTTATAGACCAGATTCCGGCCATTCACCTTTTGCAATGTGTACAATTGCAGCGGAAACAGGATGGCTAAGTAATTCCCCAGCATGCCGCTATTTACGAACGATCCTCTGAATGCCGGCAAGGGCCAACCGGTGTTATTCAGCAAACGAAACCCCTCTACCAAAAGGAACCCGGTCTCCACCGAGGCTAAAGCTAACATCCCATATAGCACGAACTTCCCGTTCAGCAGGTACTTTGAATTCAGCCTTATTACAGCATAGACTCCTATACAGGTTACATATGTTAGCAAGTTCTTATCGGTAAGAAGAGTGCTGTATTCTTTTTTTACATTCAATATGACCAACAAGGTAAAAAGAACGACCCAGATATCTATATTGCCGTACAAGCCCGGTCGTGCTGATCGAAATACAAGAAATCCAAAGACAGCCGCCAGTCCGATAGAAATTATCATTATCTGCAGCATCAGGTGCCGGTATCCTGAGAGCGGATCGGTGTGATCCCGCCAGATGAAGAAAGAGAGGTGAGCGAGGATCAGCAGTATAGTAGGAAATAATATTTTTACTTTGGTGTCTTCAAAAGTCATACAAATTTCAGGAATGTCCCGGGTGAAAATACGGCTTTTCGCAGGAATCGTGATTATGGGGCTGAACCTGTGATCCGGGAATACTATTAGTTCCTGTAGTGACCATTAAGGAATGAAGATGATTAAGTGAAAAGCTTAATGATCCTTAACTTAATGGTTTGTAAAATCAGATATTATTTTTTGTACGACTGAATATGCTTCCTGTTAATAAGCGCTGAAGGTTGCATACACCTCCGTGATTCTCATTGTCTCTTACCTGCTGCCTCCTGTACAAATAAAGGAACCATTCAGCAACGATGGCTTATTATACCTGAAAACCGAACCATCCGCGGATGTCATCACCGCCCCGCTGCTTTCCGCAATAATTTGTCCTGCAGCGGTATCCCATTCCATTGTTGGTCCATGGCGGTAATAGATATGTGCCGCGCCTTCCGCAATGCGGCAGAATTTTAAGGAGCTTCCTGCTGCGATGGTAGCAACGACAGGATAGGCTGCGAGCACCGATTGCTCTTCTTCGCTGGCATGTGAGCGGCTGCCGATGGCTGTCCATTCATCTGATCTTTTATCGGCAAACAATGGCTGCCAGGATTGCTGATCTTTTTTTAACCAGCTTCCCGTTGCCGGCGATCCATAATATAACGCGTCATACACCGGCGCATAAATAATACCCAATACCGGGTGATCGCGGTGTATCAAAGCAATATTTACAGTGAAATCATCCCTGCGGTAAATGAATTCTTTGGTACCATCCAGCGGATCTACGCACCAGTAATATTCCCAACTTTTTCTTTCATCATATGGCACAGATGATCCTTCTTCCGACAGAACAGGTATGTCAGGAAATATTGCTGTTAATCCATCGGTGATGATCGTGTTGGAGGCAGCATCCGCAATCGTTAGCGGACTGTTGTCGTCTTTTACCGATACGTGGATCTTATCGCCGGAATGATAGATATCAAGAATAGCTTTGCCCGCTTGTTCTGCGATGGGTAATACCTTTTCTATGAATGCCTGGTTGATGGTCATAGGACAGTGTTTCTGGTTTTAATGGACTGAAGCATATCAAGCTGCACCTGACGCTTTTCAATATCGTTTTTAGGTGCAGTTGCCATAAATTGCTTTTTCCTTTCTTTATTTTCTTCGTTATATTGCCGTATGGCGGCTGCATTCATCAGCTCCGGACGCTGCAAATAGCTGCTCAGGCTATATCCCAGCGCCTGCAGCGTATCGCCTGCCACCCATTCGTAGATCTCAATTTCTTCAGCGCTCAGCTCTTTAAGGTATTTGTTGGTGTTGTTCTGCATTACCGGCTTCTCCAGGTTCTTCCACATATCACCTGCTGCAGCAGCAGATCTTGATGAGTTGGATTCATAAAACTGCATCATCTCATTCCTGTAATCAATACCCAAAAAACGGCAAAGCGACTGAACACAGCTTTCAGGCTCCGCTACCAGCCTTTCGTAATTCAGCAGGAAAACCTTTTCGTCGCCATACTGTTTATATAATTCAAGGCAAATATCCTGTTCCTGCTTCCATTGCCGGGCAAGGTGATATACATGCTTATCGCCGACGATTGCTTTTTTGAATGACAATGCAACATCCCTGCCATCCCTGTATAAAAAGATATACTTGAGATCTAATCCAAAGGCTTCCATTGCCTGAGAGTAAAAGAGATTCTGCATGCTTTTGCAGCACCAGTATTGCGCATGTTTGCTTTCAGCAACGGCTTCGTATATG
>CAKSVK010000048.1 GCA_934502905.1 uncultured Chitinophagaceae bacterium | reverse complement strand
AGGCAGACCGCTTGAGGACCCGAGCGGTATCATGGGGCCAAGCTCAAAGCCTATCATGGTTTTGGTCTTTCGTAGTTCCTGCTGGGCAGATACGTTTAGCGAAATTGCTACAATGATCAGTGTTAAATGCAGGCGCATATCAGGTAAGTTTTATCGGAATTGTCTGACGGGATAGTACCCTGCCGTCAGACAATCGTAATCTGATTTCAAATTGATAAATGCCCGCCGTAACGGGCGGTTGCATCAGCAGAAAGCTGGTCTGCCGGGGCTGATCAACCGAATAGATAAGAGAAGGGCTTGCCGTTGATAGAAAGTTAGCTACTGGTCCGAATGTAGTGCTGCCGGCAGTCATAAACCTTCCGGTAATATCGCTGCCTGCCGGCAGGTCGTCAAATGGCGTTACACTGATGATCTCAATACCGGTAATGCTATCCCTGGGAGAGTAGGTAACGGACGGACCACAGCGGCAGGAGTAGGCGTTGGCTGCTGAAAAGCCCCAATTGTTTTGCCGGGCCACTTCAATGCTTAGTATTTGTAATTGAATCCCGTAGGCTGTTTTTACTACGCCTTCTGACCGGGCAAGAACAGGTTCTCTGCCGGAGTTATCAAGGTTGTTCACCAGGATGCTATCATCTGTATACCGCAGTTCCGCAGTCGTATCCTCGCAGTTGCAGCAGGAAGCAAACATTTTGGTAATAAAAATTATGCCGTACAGGAGGCATATCTTTTTGAGCAATGGCATAGACAGGCTTGTTTTTAAGGATTCATGACCATATAACTGCCGGAAGCGTTGCGTAGTATGTAAAATGGCCGATATTTTCCTGGAGAAAGGGAGAAAGCCTCACTCTAACAGATAAAGGAAGGGGAATTCTTAAAACCGGACAGTAATGGGTTGTCTTCGGTAGGCTTTCACGGATTTTCCGTTGATTGACACCGGTTTCCATGCCGGTGAGTTCTCAATAATATTAATTAATTCGTTGTCGATCGCATATTCAACCGACTGCTCGATATTTAAATCGAAAACTTTTCCAGTTGAGCTTATTGCAAATCCTATGATCACCTGGCCGCCTTTTCCAATGTTTCTTGTACGATCCGGGAAAGATATTCTCTTTTGAATATATTTCATCCAGTCACTGTCGCCGCCCTTAAAACTTGCTTCTGCCAGAACATCGGAAGAGTCATGTTTTGCCGCATTTTCTTCCCTTTCAAGGCGTAAGGCTAATGTGTCAAAATGCTCCAGCAATTTTCCATTATCATACTTTTTTTTCTGCCATATAGTTAGCGAGTCTGTATAGTAGTACCACCAGGCATCTTTTTTGCCCGAGGCAGTGTTACCACACGAATCTATTTTGCCGTCCGCCCCATAATAGGCCATGAAACCGTTGGGTACTGTAGCATCTTCGTCTTTATAAGTTTCAATGGAAACCAACGGTCCCGTAAAGTTGTAATACATCCATCGGTAGGTGGTATCATTTATCTTTTTCCTTTGCGCCAGAAATGCGGCATCTTCCGCTTTCTTACAGCCTTTCCAATTTTTATCAAACATATAAAAGGAAATATCCTGTTTCTTTTGAGCATACACGGCAATAACCGGGAACAGGATAAGGTTCAGCAATAGTGTTTTCATTGTTATATAATCTTATCTTAGGGGTGCGTTTTTTTTACCAGCTCCGCCACCACTTTGTCAATTGGTAAGGTTACGGTTTCACCTGAAAAGTGATCCATATCGATCAACCGGAAAGTTTCCGTTTCTCCAACCTCTTCATACCTTTTCATCTGTGATTCATCGAAGTCGAAGGGAGTGGATCGGAGAGGAGCAGAAATAGCTTCCAGCGCCTTTACTTTGTAATAGATAGCAATGATCTGCTGCCCGGGAGAAAAGGCTGATATCTGGAAAAAATCGGTGGTATACAAATGATCGGTTACTTCTATTTTCAGGTTCATTTCCTCCATAAATTCCCTTACCAGGCAATCCCGGGTACCCTCCCCGAATTCAAGCCCTCCGCCTGGAAATTTTGTGTAATAATCTCCCCTGATATATTCATCACTGACCAGTACCTGCCTGGCTTCGTTTATCAGCAAACCATATACCCTTACATTGAACAATCCTTTGGTCATGCTTAAAAGAACTTCTTTTTCATAAAATATATGCCCATGATGATGGAAATGCTCAATGCCAGTACCACCGGAATATAAAATGCATGGGCATTGTGCTGAAAGGGAATAGGCACATTCATGCCATAAATGCTGGCAATCAGCACGGGAAACTGAAGGATGATGGTTATAGAGGTCAGGCGCTTCAATACAGAGTTCTGGTTATTGGAAATGATGCTGGCGAAGGCGTCCATTGTGCTGCTGAGGATATTGGCGTATATATTGGCCATTTCCAGCGCCTGCGACATATCTACCACCAGGTCATCCAGCTCTTCTTTTTCATCTTCATTCAGCCCCAGGAAATTCGTTCTGACAAGCTTCATCATCAACATCTCGTTGGAGCGAAGCGCAGTAACAAAATACACCAGGCTTTTCTGGATGCGCATCAGCTCAAGCAGCTCTTCATTACGGTTGGAAGCGTATAGTTGCTGCTCTACAATATTACGCCGGTGGTTGATCTCCTTCAGGTATTCCATAAACGCCTGGGTAATCTTTTCAAAGATCTTCAGCACCATCATGTTCTTTTTATCTGCATGCCTGTTCTGAAAAGTATTCAGGAATTTTTTGATGGCACCGTTTTCAAAAGAGTTTACGGTTACGATCTGGTTGTGCGTAAGAATGATACAGATGGGTATGGTGATATAGTACGCATCGCTTTCGTTGAACGAATTGTTTTCCGTCGGGGTTTTAATAACGATCAGCTTAACGTTATCCTCCAGCTCAAAACGGGAGCGTTCATCAATATCCAGTGAATCCTGTAAAAACTCAATGGGAATTTCCAGCGAGTCTGATATCTGGAGGAATTCTTCATGTTTCAATGGTGGCAGCACGTTCACCCAGGTCTCATTATCCGGGTGGTCGATGGCTGTTGTTACGCCATTTATATTTTTGAAGTATTGAATCATGAAAAGCAGAGATGCCCGACAAATCTAAAGGTTTTGCCTGAGTAAAAGCAAATATTAATTCAGGGTTATTTCTCCCTTGTATACCAGTTCTGCAGGTCCTGTCAACCATATCTCCGAGCAGGTTTTCCCGCCGTTTGCTGCCGTAAACTGAACGCTTAGCTTACCGCCCGGTGTTTCTACTGTTACGGCGTTCCGTCCGTCAGGATTGGGCAATAAAGCAATGGCAGCGGCAGTGACGCCTGTCCCGCAACTCAGGGTTTCATCTTCCACTCCACGCTCGTAGGTGCGTACAAAGATGGAATCATTGTCCAGCTTTTCAACAAAGTTTACGTTAATGCCTTTTTCGCGGTAGACATCGCTGTACCGCACAGCCCTGCCCCTGGCTACCACATCCAGGTTCCTGATATCCTGTACAAACTGAACATAATGCGGAGAGCCGGTGTTCAGAATGGTATGGCTGCCGTTTACGGTGATTGTATCAACATCCTTCATTTTAAGGCTTATGATACCTTCCCGGTCTATTTTAGCTTCATGAGGGCCGTCAGTAGCAATAAACCGGTATTCCGGAACAGTAATGCCCATATGCCAGGCAAACTTCACGAGGCACCTGCCTCCGTTGCCGCACATGCTGCCCTCCCTGCCGTCGGCATTAAAATATACCATTTCGAAATCATATGCCGGGTGTGCATTCAGCAGCATCAGCCCGTCGGCGCCAATCCCGAATTTCCGGTTACAAAGCAGGTTCACCTGGTCTGTTGTCAATTGATTGTATGCGCCGTCCCGGTTATCCAGGATGACGAAATCATTACCGGTTCCCTGGTATTTGTAAAACGTAATTTTCATTCTTTCTTTTAAGGAGTACAAAGTTAACTATTCCTCCAAACAAACCGATAAAGGGTTATTGAACGTCTTCGCCGATATCGTGAGGTTCTATGTGAATGATGACATAACCCAGTTGTGGTATCCTTTCTGTCAGCGTATCCTTCAGCCGGTGGGAAATTTCGTGCCCTTCTTTAACGGTAAGATGGGCATTGACGGTAGCATGTAGGTCCACGAGGTATTTCATACCGGCCTTGCGTACATGACATTTTTCTGTACCCACGATGCCATTTACCGTCATGGCTACGGATCTGATCTCGGCTATCAGGTCATCATACACGTTTTCATCCATGATCTCGCCCAGGGCAGGGCGGAAGATCAGGTAGCAGTTATAGAGTATAAAACCAGATGCAAAGAGGGCCGCCCAGTCGTCAGCCGTTTCAAAGCCTTCCCCAAAGAGCAATGCAATGGAAATACCGATAAAGGCAGCAACGGATGTAATAGCATCGCTGCGGTGATGCCAGGCATCTGCTTTAAGAGAAGAGCTGTTGGTTTCTTTACTTTTTTTCAGTACCAGTTGGTAGGATATTTCTTTCCAGATGATAATTACAGCCAGTACGATCAATGTCCAGGGGGCAGGTGCCGCGTGTGGCGTATTTATATTTTGAACCGCTTTGTAAGCGATAACGGTGGCAGAAACGATCAGAAAGCCGACCACTATAAATGTGATCAGCGGCTCAATACGTCCGTGTCCGTAAGGGTGATTTTCGTCGGCCGGGCGTTTGGCATATTTAAGTCCTAAAAATACCAGTACGGAAGAAAAAATATCTGTGGCGGATTCTATGGCATCTGCAATCAATGCAAAGGAGTTGCCGAAAAAACCAGCCAGGGCTTTCACCAGGGCCAGCCCTGCATTGGCCGCTATGCTGAAGTAGGTGGTTTTGATCGCTTTCTCTTCTATAGACATGTGCAGATTTATTTTCCGGGACGCCAGATCCCTTTTAGCAGCAAGCTGCTGAATTGCGGTTAAAGATAGCAGAAAACATCAGGTTACAGAAAGATCAAATAAAAATGGGTAGTTAACCTACCCATTCAAAATTTGCTGCTTTAGGAATCTTGTCAAAAGCTTCTGCAAATGCCGGTGGAGGTGTTGCCAGTTTCCTTTTGACCGTATTCATCCACGCGCCGTCAACGGTAATGACAGCAGCCAGCGTGGTGTCATTGATCGTAATATGGTGTTGCATAGACCACCTTGATCCGTCTTTTTTTGCTCTGAGCATTACAAAATCTATAGTAACCTTATCGCCGAACCTGATCTCGCGTTTGAATACACATTCTTCCCTGAAGAGTATCGGTCCCAGTTGCTCTTTGAGCATAGCTGTGGGTGTAATACCATGCTCTGTCAGGAAACACATCCGCACATACGCACCCAAGTCGTAATATCGGGAGTGCAGCATGTGAAAATTAGGATCCAGGTCCGCCCATCTTACTTCAGGATGTTTGGTATACGATTCCATGATCAGGCATTGTATAGTAAACGGTAATATTCATCAGCCATCCGTCCTGAATCGAAGCGGAACCTCACATCGTTCATTCCGTTCCTCATGATCTGGCGCCATAGATCAGGGCGCTCGTAATAGGTTGGCAGTATCTCGTTTTCCAGTATCTCGTATAATTTTTTCAGGTCATATTCATCCTGCTCATGCGTATGCATGTTTGCATAATCTGCTTTTGGAATAACAAAACCGTTGTGGCCGTGGTGCATAAACTCAGGGATCCAGCCGTCGTCGGTAGAGAAGTTGACTGCTCCGTTCATAGCTGCTGTCATACCACTGGTGCCGGAGGCTTCACGCGGAACCCTTGGGTTGTTTAACCACACGTCTGCAGCTTGTTTTAGCCGTTTGCTGAGGCTTAATTCATACCCGATGCACACTGCCACGTTTTTGTAATTTTTACTCAGGTTAACGAGGTAATTGAAATCACTGATAGCAGGATAGTCTACAGGGTATGGCTTACCCGCCCATATGATCTGTACCGGGTATTTTTTACTGTTAAGAAGCTCTTCAAACTTTTGCAGGTCCCGGGTGATGAGCTCTGCCCGCTTATAGCCTGCAAACCTCCTGGCCCATACAATGGTGAATATGTTTGGATCAAACAGTTTGCCTGTCTGATCTGCTACAGCATCAAAAGCTCTTTTCTTCAGGAACCATTTGCGGTCTATAAAGTTATCTTCATTGTTTTCGTCTGCTGCAAAATAGAGCTGTTTATCTGCCCAGTAACGCCAGTTCTGCGCATTAGTAATGCTGGTAATGGGGCATATGCCTTCATATTTTTCCCACATGGCCCTGCTCACATGACCGTGGAGCTCACTAACGCCGTTGGCTATACGCGCAAAGCGGAGCGCTGCCAGGGAGTGGTTGAACTGATCGTCGTATATACCTGTAAGCTTGCGAACCTCATCCATGGGAATACCGCAGAAATAACTCATTTTCTGGCACAGGTAGATATCGTGCTTTTCATTACCGGCTTCTTCAGGAGTATGAGTAGTAAATACCAGCCTTTTCCTTACTTCTTCTTTGCTGCCAAATTTTTTCTGAAGATAAAAAGCAGCGGAAATACCATGCGCTTCGTTCAGATGGTATACGTCCGGGTTAAAGCCTATCTCATCAATAAGCTTGGCGCCGCCTACTCCAAGCAGGATGAACTGCGCTACCTTGGTAGCAATGTTGGCATCGTATAAGCGGTGGGTAATTGTTTGGGAAATATAATCGTTTTCGGGAAGATCTGTGCTTAAAAGAAAAAGAGGAG
Source organism: uncultured Chitinophagaceae bacterium (assembly GCA_934502905.1). Classification (GTDB taxonomy): domain Bacteria; phylum Bacteroidota; class Bacteroidia; order Chitinophagales; family Chitinophagaceae; genus Agriterribacter. The sequence continues at coordinate 14,470 of CAKSVK010000048.1, read as the reverse complement.
CCGTTTTGAAAGTTTCGGGGTTAAGGTAATAAGCTTTTACCCATACCGGGTGATCATGAATATTGATCTGGAACTTGATGTTATGATCTTCCAGAAAGTTGTAGATCTTTTCATTCCATTGCACCTGCAACGTCTGGTCCTGGTTCCTTGCCTGATCATAATACCCGTATTTCCATAAGATTCCTATGCCGATGAGGTTTTGTTTTAATTCATAGGCGCTGCGCATATGAGAGCCGGCTAAAAAGCCTAGCCCCCCGCTGTAGATCTTTAACGGTTGGTGTGTTGCAAATTCCATTGAAAAATAGGCGACGCGTTTGGCATATCGTTCATCTATCTGAGCGTACGGTACATTATAATTCTTAAATGTCATAATCTTAACTTTCCTTTAAAAAATGCGTGCAATATAAAATGATTTTTCAAACTATGGCAGGAAATTGTATTTTAATCACATATATGGTTTTTTATTGACTTTTGTCAGCCCGTCATATGCCGCAATTTTATTAAATACCACCGCGGGTAATAATTTGTTATTTTGTCTAACATTTCCCTCCTTACATTTGGATAAAAATGCAATTATGGTGAATGTTTCTTTTGAGAACACTGAAAACGCATTTGCCTATAAGAGTGATACAGAGCTCCGGAAAGCCAGGTTTTTGTTCGCTTCCATGGGATACCCCTTTTTAGTGAAATTAGGAACAACGCTTACCCCCTGGGCTATCAGAGCGGGCTTACCGGTAAAAGGAACTATCAGGAATACCATTTTCGAGCAGTTTGTAGGAGGGGAGACCCTGGAAGAAACTGCACCGGTGGTTGAAAAGTTAAGTAAATATAATGTAGCTGTTATTCTTGACTATGGCGTAGAAGGCGGTAATGACGGCGAAGAAGGGTTTGAACGGAGCATGCTTGAATTCATCAAGGTAATAGAGTATGCGGCCCGCCAGCCGAATATACCTTTTATGAGCGTTAAAGTCACCGGTTTTTCAAGGTTTGGATTATTGGAGAAAATAGACAAATCTGTTGCTGATAACGAGGGATCCCTGATGAAAAGATATCAAAAGTCGGTAGAAGCCCTTACAGAAGAGGAAAAAACGGAATGGGAACGGGTGCAGGGCAGGATGGATAAGATCTGCAGGGTGGCGGCTGAAAACAGGGTAGGGGTGCTGATAGATGCAGAGGAAACCTGGATACAGGACCCGGTAGATGTGCTGGCTATACTGATGATGGAACGTTATAACAAATCAATGCCCGTGGTATATAACACCCTGCAATTGTACCGTCATGACCGGCGTGCATTTCTGAAGGATTCGCTTGAGGCGGCAGAACAGCGTGATTTTATCCTGGGAGCAAAAATAGTGAGGGGCGCCTATATGGAAAAGGAGCGAAAACGGGCGGAGGATATGAAATACCCTTCTCCCATACAACCCGATAAAGCCGCAACGGACAGGGATTATAATGCTGCGCTGCAGCTTTGCCTTGATCATATTGAGCAGATAGCTGTTGTTGTAGCCACACATAATGAAGAAAGTAACCTGCTTGCTATACAGCTGGCGGGCGAAAGGGGGATTGCGTTAAATCATCCCCACCTGCACTTTTCCCAGTTATACGGAATGAGTGATAATATTACTTTTAACCTTGCCTCTGCAGGCTGCACGGTGAGCAAATACCTTCCCTTCGGTCCTATTAAAGACGTTATACCTTACCTCATGCGCAGGGCGCAGGAAAACAGCTCGGTGGCGGGGCAAACAGGGAGAGAACTGACCCTGATCAAAAAGGAAATAGAAAGAAGGAAAAAGCGCTAAGGCTTTCGTCGTATCCGTATAGTAGAATTTTGACTTAAGCTGCTCGACAGGAATATTTCATAACGGTTTTTTCCGTCTGTCAGCACCATCAGGGCTGTATTCGGCGCTATGGTGCCAAGGTTTTCTGCGAACATGCTCAACTCACTATACTCTTTATTGGGGTCCAATACCACGTAAAATACTATTCCCCGCTCGGTGAGGGCCTGGTGGATCGCCACGGGCTCCTTATTAAAAAATACAGAAATGCTGTCGCCGTCTATAACCCCGTTATCGTAAAATGTGAGTCGCAAAGAGTCGGATTCTACCAATATTTCCTTGGAGATTACTTCTTCCCTCCGTTGGAACTGCTCCAGTATTTTCTGGGCTTCCATCATCTCCTGTGAGGGCTCCTTTACTTTCAGGTCTACAGAATCCGGAACATATTTTTTTTCATCATCAACAATCACATCTTCTTCCGAAGGGTGCCATATTTTGGTAGCCGCTTCAAATTTTTCGAATAAGCTATCCGTATTCAGCTGTTCTCCGTATACAAAGTCGAATGCGATATCGGGGCAGGTATACCTATACTTTCCCTGGGTAGAAAATACCCCCTTGATATTGGTGCCCGCCCGGGAGGCTGTAACAATTGCCCGGAGGTCCATGATACATTCCACGCCGTTAGCGGCAGACGCCCTGAAATAGGTGATAGGAACATCCTTTATCAGTATCTCTCTTTTGGCAGCATTGTAACTTCCCTTTACATAAAAGCTTTGGTAAGTCTGCTTGAAATAATAGCTTATTATACCTTTTATCTCATTATTCTCCTGCTTGAGGTCACGCTCTATAAGCTAGTTATTATGAGAGCCGCCCAGCAAAACATCTGCGCTTCCAAACCAGCTTCCTTTGATGCCCTGGGCCATCAGTCCGCCTCCATGAAACAGAAAAATAGTTAAGCTTATGATTAATAAACGCATTGTACCAATATTGCAAAATAGAATACTGCAAAGTAACGCAGTATTGTAAAAAGTATTGTAAATAAAGTGATTATATCTGTAAGGGCTGCTAAATTAATGTGAAATCTACGCGTCAGACGCCGTATTTTCTCTTAATCTCCCGGCTGGTGTCCCTTGCCTTGATGCTTTCTCTTTTATCGTGCAGTTTCTTTCCCCTGCCGAGGCCTATTTCAAGTTTGGCGAAACCTTTGTTGTTGAAGAAAATAGCAAGGGGAACCACCGTATATCCTTTTTCCCTGATCCTGGATTCAATTTTCCGCAGCTCTTTCCTGTTGAGCAACAGTTTGCGTTCCCGCAGGGGGGTATGATTATTATAAGTACCGTGGCTGTATTCTGCTATGTGAAGACTTTTTATCCAAAGCTCCCCTTTATTGAAAAAACAGTAGCTGTCATTAAAGCTTGCCTTGCCGGCACGTAATGACTTTACTTCAGTACCGGTAAGCACCAGTCCTGCTTCGTACTTGTCCTCGATTGCATACTCAAAGTAGGCTGACCTGTTTTTGATGTTAGCCATAACACACAATAGTTAGATGACAGCTATCAGGAGCGGAATAGCTTCAACAATAATGAAAGGGTATTCTTTAATTCGCGGCGGTCTACAATGGTGTCCAGGAACCCGTGCGATATAAGGAATTCAGAGCTCTGGAACCCGGGAGGAAGATCTTTTTTTATCGTTTCCTTAATGACCCTGGGACCTGCAAAACCGATCATAGCGCCCGGTTCGGCGATGTTGACATCTCCCAGCATGGCAAAGGAGGCTGTTGTTCCCCCGTAAGTTGGGTCGGTGCAAAGGGAAATATAAGGAAGCTTTGCATCTGCAAGCTGGGTAAGCTTTCCGGAAGTCTTTGCCATTTGCATAAGGGAAAAAGCACTTTCCATCATCCTGGCGCCCCCGCTTTTGCTGATGATGACCAATGGCAGGGCATGTTTGATACAGTAATCTACCGCTTTTGCTATTTTTTCTCCCATTACACTACCCAGAGAGCCTCCTATAAACTCAAAATCCATACAACAAATCACCACTCCATAGTTGTTCATGGTGCCTGTAGCAACCGATAGGGAGTCGTTTAAGCCGGTTTTACTATAAGCATCCTCCAGGCGTTTGGCATATGGCTTGAGGTCTTTAAAATGAAGAAAGTCTACCGAACGGACGTTGGTAAATAATTCTTCAAATTCATGATTATCGAAAAGGATATCAAAATACTCGTGGCTGCCGATGCGGTGATGATAGGTACACTTAGGACATACGTATACGTTCTCCTTTAACTCCAGTACCGTACAGGTATATTTACATTCGGGGCATTTTATCCAGAGGCCGTCCGGCGTTTCTTTCTTTTCGGCGGTTGAGGTCAAAATGCCCTTTTTCATTCTTTTGAACCACCTGTCCTTGCTTTCAGCATTACCGGTCTCTCCGGCCAGGTTGGCATCGAAATCTTCTTCGTATTGCATTTTTTAATTTATATCCGGAGACCGGCGCAGCATCTGTTGAAAAGGTTTCAGGTGGCTGACGGTCAACTTCATTTTAGCAGTTAAATTTAAAAACAAGCGGACAAATATAGCAATAACTTGGTTATTGCTATTTTCAGTCTGATGATATTATTCTTTAAACTTCGACCATATCTCATAGATAGGTGCTCCCTGCGAGCTTAATCCCGAATGGATCCAGTCGTTGTTCTCCACTTTGCCGTCAAAGCTCAGCGATGCACCCACCCTCGAGTTGTCACGCGAGAAAAATTCAATGTGTTCGGTATATTTTCCGTTTTTAAAAGTGTAGCTACCACCGCCTGTACCCGAAAATTCTCCTGTTTCAATGTTGATGGCGGCCCACTGAAAATATTTTCCTGTAAGAAGCTTCAGCGTTCTGCGTGCCCTTAAGGGGATCTCTGTCATGTCATTATCCACTTTTCGTTTGGTGATCCTCCAGTTACCGGCCAATTCGCTCTTTCCATCATCCTGTCTTGTCCAGGTCTGGTTATCACCGTCTATTGAAGTGGAAAGCTTATTACCTGTTATACTATAAGTGCCGGTGTAGGTGTTTCCCACGTCATTTTTGTCCGCGCTGTTAAAATGCATTTTGAAGGAAATCTGCCCGTTATTAATAGAGAATGGCCCGCCCAGGGAGCTGATGAATTTTTTGTTGGTTTTATCGTACTCTGTAAGCATGCAATAATTACCGGCAATCAGTAACAGCTGTTCTGTGGTTCCTGTTGATATTTTCCAGGCTCCATCCAAAGGGCTGTCGGCATTTTTGGGGGTCCCGGGAATAAAACCCGACAGCAATACCAACGCAAGCAGAATCTTTACGGATAAAAACTTCATATGGAATGTTTTAAGGCAATGCAATACTTAAAGTTAAACAATTATACCGATTCTGTATCCGTAACAGATTAATATAATTACTTCCCTAAATGGCTGTATCATCGATATTTATGCGGGGAAGACTCCGGCCTGTCATAAATAGCAGCCCGCTTAAACATGATAATAACCTGCCGGAAAGCCGGCAAACAGAAGGAACATACTGCAGGAAGCCATTAAAATAGGAATAATGAGGGGGGATGGGCAAAAAATAAGGCCAGCTCTAGAAAGAGCCAGCCGTTGCTAACCTATGAAAAACACCAATTTAAAATTAGGTAAAATATCTTAAAAACTAAAAAAATCATTTATTATTCTCTGAATTTTTGTCTGTTTCTTCTGTTTTCCAATTCCTTTCTCACCATTGTCTTTAGCTTGTCTTCCGCGTCATACACGGTCTGAGCCCGCTTTTCATCCAGAATTTCAGTAAAATTCTTTTTATACTTTTTTCTTATGTTAAGAACTTGTTGTTGCCTTTCCAATTCGTCATCGGTGTTTGGCAACGCCCTGTATTCCTGCTTATATTTATTGTAAACGGGCCAAAATTTTTCTGCTTCTTCCGGGGTTAGCCTGAGCTCTTTGGTAAGGTAACCAATTTCAAGAGATCTCATTCTTTCACCAGGCGTTTGTGCCTCCGTTTTAACGGACACAAATGTAATGAATAGAAAAAGTAAAAAAGCTTTTTTCACAAAAAAAATTATTAATTTTTTAAAAAAAACTTTCTTCGTTAAGAAAGTTCAAACCATATTGAAGGATTTTTTAATAATATCTACCAGATTACGGCTAATCATCAACTTACTAATGAAACCCTATAGAAAATCACTGGTAAAACCTATTAAATCTTCCTCCGGGATCTCGTGTAACAGCGTTTCGAGATTTGATCCTTCTGCACCGGAAGAATAACTAAGGAACAATAAGTCCGGGTTATCATTTAAATCGGTTGCATCATCCATATCCGATAAATACCCTGAAAGGGTTTCATCCGGTACATTTTCCAGTGAAACCATGTCCTGTGCACCAACAGGAGCTGAACCTCCTGCCTGCCAGAAAAGCAGCGCACCGATGCCCAGTATGGCGGCCACACCGGCAGCAGCCATATACGTTCTGAACCGGTTTTTGGAAGCTGTATGGAGCGGAATGACCTTTGCAGGAGCGTGCCGGGTTGCATTTTGGGTCACCTGCTCTGCTAAATTCTCAAAGTAGCCGGCCGGCACTTCAAACGGATTTTTTTTTCCGATGCTTTTCAGCAGGGAATGGGCATCTTCTGCCGTTTCATCTGCGCGCAGCTTTGCGAAAATAGCATGGGATAACTGGTCGAAATAGCCTTCTGGTATGGAAAAGCAACCACGACGCTCTGCTTTAAGCAAGGTCCAGGCTTCCAATTCTCTCAATTCTTCCTCTATTTCTTTGCTTAATTTCATTAATGTTAAGACTACGTTAGCGTTCCGGGGTTTAATTATTAAGTATAAATTCTTCGATCTTTTTCACCGCATGGTGAAAACTGGCTTTTAAGGCGCCTTCCGAAGTTTCCAGCACTTTGCTCATTTCCTCGTACGGCATTTCTTCAAAATACCGCAGGTTGAATACAACCCGTTGCTTATCAGGTAGTTGCTGTATAGCCAGCTGTAATTTCCATTCTGCCTTTTTACCGTCAAAATCCTTTTCAGCCTTAAGTTTATGGACGGTGGTGTCTTCGTTGTCCAGCGATATGGCACTTTTTCTTTTTTGCTGCTCAATGTAGGTCAGGGATTCATTCGTGGCAATACGATACAGCCAGGTATATAGCTGGCTGTCTTCCCTGAAATTTTCGAGTCCTTTCCAGACTTTAATGAAAACATTCTGCAGCACATCGTTGGCATCTTCATGCTGAATGACCAGCCGGCGGATATGCCAGTAAAGCTTTTCCTGGTATTTCTTTATGATAGCAGTGAATGCTTTTTCCCTGGTGTCCGGATGTCTGAAAGCCTGTAAAAGTGCGATATCATCGCTGCTGCCTGCCATCCGGTTCCTACTTGCGTTTGATCACTTTTTCTGCTGCTGCAACGATATCGGGCGTATCAAGTCCGTATTTCTGTAATAAATCCAGGGGTTTGCCGCTTTCGCCAAAGGTATCTTTTGTGCCTACATACTCGATAGGGGTGGGCGCATATTTGGCTGCTACCTGGGCAATGGAATCTCCCAGTCCGCCTATAATATTATGTTCCTCTACCGTTACGGCTGCTTTGGTCTTACGGATTGATGCAAGTACGGCTTCTTCATCGAGTGGTTTAATAGTATGTATGTTGATCACTTCCGTGCTGATACCTTTTTCTTCAAGGATAATGCCTGCCTCGATGGCTTTCCATACCATGTGTCCGCAGGCAAAGATGGACACATCTGTTCCGCTGGAGAAGAACTGGGCTTTGCCTATTTCAAACTTTTCGTCCGGATTGGTGAAGATCGGCCATACGGGTCTGCCAAAACGCAGGTATACCGGTCCGTTGTATTCGGCAATGGCAATGGTGGCAGCCTTTGTCTGGTTGTAGTCGCAGGGCACGATCACAGTCATACCTGGCAACATTTTCATCATCCCGATGTCTTCAAGTATCTGATGGGTTGCTCCATCTTCCCCCAGCGTCAAACCGGCGTGGGAAGCGCATATTTTAACGTTCTTGCCGGAATAGGCTACAGATTGACGGATCTGGTCGTATACACGCCCGGTAGAAAAATTTGCAAAAGTAGTTGTATAAGGTATTTTACCTCCGATCGTTAAGCCGGCTGCCATACCAATCATATTTGCTTCGGCAATGCCACATTCAATAAAGCGATCGGGAAAATCTTTTATAAAAGCGTTTAACTTCATAGAACCGGCAAGATCAGCCGTAAGAGCTACCACGTTGGGGTTGCTTTTGCCGAGTTGGTGCATGCCATCTCCAAATCCGCTTCTTGTATCTTTTTTTCCACTTACCTGAATGTCTTTGAGCATATTGAGTCTTTTTGAGTTATAGTAGATTTATTGGTAAAATAATGTTTTGAATATACACAGCTATTATTAATTAAGCGTAATATTTTTTCCGTTAAACAATTTTTCATCCGTTAGCAGGTGTTGTTCCCACCGCCAGGCGGTTTTCATGATGTCTTCGAGCGAATATTGCGGATTCCAGCCCAGCACATTCCTGGCCTTGTCATTATTGGCATAAATAGCGATCACATCTCCGGGGCGGTTATCGCCTATTTTGTAATTCGTGGCTACCCCGGACACAGCTTCAAAGGTTTTTATGGCTTCCAGGACCGTAATGCCCGAGCCGGTACCCAGATTAAAGATATCCGTTACACCGGCAAGCTTTTCATCCAGCAGGTATTGCAAGGCAAGCGTATGGGCGTGTGCCAGGTCGCATACATGGATAAAATCCCGTACACAGGATCCGTCGCGGGTATCGTATTTATCGCCGAAAACGGTGATGCCCGGCAGTTTTCCAATAGCGCTTTGGGTGATCACCGGCACCAGGTTTTGGGGCTTACCCAGCGGCATTTCACCGATAAGGTTACTGGGGTGCGCACCGGCAGGATTGAAATACCTGAGCAGGATCGATTTTGTTCCGCTGGCTTTGGCAAACTCACTGATGATCTGCTCTCCCATTTGCTTGGTATAACCATAGGGAGACTCCGCCTGCTTGGTGGGTGTTTCCTCCGTTACGGGTATGTGATCAGGATTGCCATATACCGTACAGGAGGAAGAGAAAACAAAATAAGGCACCCGGAATGATGAAACGCATTTGAGCAGGTTGATAAGGGAGCCGAGGTTATTTTCAAAATACATCAGCGGCTTTTCCACTGATTCACCCACGGCCTTGTAAGCCGCAAAGTGAATGACGCCAATAATATCCGGATTTTCTTCAAATACCGCGTTGGTATCATCAAATACACAAAGGTCAACTTTATAATTCTTTACTTTTTTCCCGGTGATCTTTTCTACCCCTTCAAGCAATTGGGTAGTAGACCGGGAGTTGTTGTCAATTGAAATAACATCAAAACCATTCTCTATCAGATCTACAATAGTATGGGATCCTATATAACCGCAGCCGCCTGTTAACAGTATTTTTTTCATATTCAATTGTGCAAATTTCGCTCAAGATACTAAGTTCATTAAATATTCTCCGTAACCACTTTTCAACAGTGGATGGGCTATTTCGATCAACTGGCTTTTATTGATAAATCCTTTCCGGTAAGCTATTTCCTCAATGCAGGCAATTTTAATGCCCTGCCGCTGTTCTATGACCTGCACAAAAAGGGAAGCCTGCATTAGGGAATCGAAAGTACCCGTATCCAGCCATGCGGTACCCCTGTCCAGCACTGATACCTTAAGCCTTCCCTGTTTCAGGTACTCCCTGTTTACATCCGTAATTTCGTATTCTCCCCTTGCAGAGGGCTTCAGCTGCCGTGCTATTTCCACTACGGTATTATCATAAAAATACAGGCCGGGAACGGCATAGTTGCTTTTGGGTCTTTCCGGCTTTTCTTCAATCGAAACAGCATTCATCTGTTCATCAAATTCAACCACACCATATCTCTCGGGATCCTTTACCTGGTATGCATATACAATACCGCCTCCGGGGTTGGTATTGTTGCTGAGCTGCCTGCCCAGCCCGCTGCCATAGAATATATTGTCACCCAGAACGAGCGCCACACTATCGTTCCCGATGAATTTTTCCCCTATAACAAATGCCTGCGCCAACCCATTGGGAGCAGCCTGCTCCGCATAGGAAAAGCTCAACCCGAGCTGCGACCCGTCTCCAAAAAGTTTTTTAAAATTGGGCAGATCATGGGGCGTGGATATAATAAGTATTTCCCGGATGCCGGCAAGCATCAGTATAGACAAAGGATAATAGATCATGGGTTTGTCGTATACCGGCATTATCTGTTTGCTGATAGCATAGGTAATAGGATGCAGCCTGGTGCCCGAACCTCCCGCCAAAATGATCCCTTTCATCTGGAGTAAATACTTTAAATATTTGAAAACGGCGAAGTTATAGAGTTTAGCGTGAACATGCTAATTCTTTCCCCTGGAGAAGGGGGGCGGATTGGATAGCGTATATACTCAGATCTCGATGGTAAGCGCGTTGCCACGCGAGGGCAAATGAGCGAGTTTTCCCCAGCCACCCAGCATTTTGATCCTGTTTTCCAGTTTCACAGTGGTTGAGTCGGCGGCTATCTCCTTTGTATTATGGTGGGAACCGTCGTCCAGAATAGTAACAGTGGTGGTATCAAAGCACGAAATTTGTATTTGGATCTTTGTCACATCTTTGAACATGAGCCTTTTGGTCCACCGTTCAATTATTTTAAAGAGTACCATCCTTGGCTCGTAACATATATTTTCAATATCCCCGCTGATGGTAAATTCTACATCAATATCCGATACTGTTTTAATCTCTGCTGTTAATTCCGTTAATAGAGCTTCCAACGGCAGCTTATCCAGGCTTTGTGGCAATATGTCGTCCGACAACCGGCATATTTCAGCTATGAGCTTTCCCATATTTTCGTTTGCCTTCCGTAACAGGGATAAACGCATATGCTCCCTTTCTTCGGCAACCTGAAGGTACAGCTTACAGGATGCAAGCTCCTGGGCCAGGTGCTCGTGAAGCTGGGTAGCAATCTCTTTCTTCTGCTTTTCCTGTTTGAGCAGGTTTTGTTTTATGGCCTTTGCTTTCAGGCGCATATGTGTTTTTGTCTCTTTTTTCAGCTCTTCATTTTTCCATTGCAGGGTCAGGGTGTTTTCCGCCTGTTTGGCCAATAACTTTAGCAGGTTTCCCTGTTCCGGTGACAATTCCTTCTTTTCGCTGTCAAAAACTGATATGGCACCAATAAAGTTTGTTTTTTCAAACTTTACAGGAACTGCAGCATAAAACGCAATGTCCGTCTTTTCCCCGTGCGCATCCCCTGACATATAACTTTCCCCGGTTGCTGAAATAATCCTCGCCGCGTAGGCTATCAGCTTTTTTTCTGTTTGAATATCGATGCTGGTGCCGAATTTTGCATGCAACGCAAAATCCTTGTCGTTGGTAACGCAAAGAATAGCTACCGGGCATCCGGTAATGCGTACAGCCATCTCCAGCATATCCGTAAATTCTTCCTCGTGGGTATGCGAAAGAGGAGAATACAGTGTCGTTGTTTTTATAGGAGGGACTGCTTCACAAATGGGGATTTCTTTCATGGTTGGTGTTTTACTAATTTATTAACGAGCCGGCAATACTTTTGTTTTTTGTATTACAGCTTATTTAACCGGCGACCAGCATATATTTATTTTTGTTAAATGGTTTAATGAAAATAGTAGTAAATACTTATGGATTGTGGAATTATCTACTATGAAAAGACCGGTATTTCTTTTTTTTAACAGCAACCAGGTGCGGTGATAATTTTTATGCTATTTCCAGTAAACCGGGCGCAGAGAACAAGCGACCGGACTGCGGTTATCGTAAAAATACAGGTCAAAGACAGTCCGGTGTGTGACCCGGAACTGTCTTTGTAAATGGTATATCTACCAGGAATGTCTGGTTTTTGACTATTTTAATTTACTTACTTCTGCTTCGTAATATTTCCTGGTTTCTATCACATCCGGCAGATTGTTTTCCCAGTTTGATTCATGCTCAATAGACATCATGCCGTTGAAATTCTGTCTTTTTAATTCAGCAAAAATGGGAGGAAAGTCCATCACACCTTTACCGACCAAAGTATCGGCAGCCTTTGTATTGTTGAGTGCTACAATATCCTTTAAGTGGGCTCCATATATATGACCTTCCAGTTGCTTCAGGCACTCAACAGGGTTGAGGCCATTGCGGGCCCAATGTCCGAGATCAGCACAGGCGCCGATGTTTTTACGACCGTTGATAGCAGCAAGAACAGAGTCGGGGGTAGCATAAGCGCTTGGAAAAGGGTGGTCGTGAATAGCAAGCTTGATATTATATACACCGGCCAGGCTGTCAATAAAATCCCAATGTTCTTTTTTAGGCTCGGTAGTAATGTAGCTTAATCCAAAATCTTTTGCCAGCTCAAAAGCGCTTATCCATTCTTTTTCATCCTGGGGCGATATTACGCCAAACGCTAAAAGGCTAATACCTTTGGATTGCAGCAGTTCTTTCACCTTGGCTCTTGTTGCCGCAGACATGGCGGGGCCAAATTCTCCCTGCAATCCCCCGCCCAGCTGTTGCCCCCAAAAAGCTTCTATATTTTTGATGCCGGCGCTGTCTACTTTATTAACAGCCTCGGTGAAGGTAAAAAGCCTGAACGTCCATAGTTGCACCCCGAGTTTGAATCCATCAACCGAGCCTGTGTTTTCCACTACAGGGGTGGCAGCAGTTTCTTTATTCTCAGATTGCCCGCCGCTATTACATGCTACTGCAGCAAACATTAGCAAAGACATCAAAAGCCTGAAAGATAATTTCATGTGTGAATTTTAAGCGTGAATGAAGATTGTATAAATATATTAAACAATCATTATTGTCTGGCTAAACATAAGCGGATTTTTTACTATTTCCGTTTCCCTGCCTGCAAATCGATCATCGCGTCAATAACCTTTTTACCGGCTGAGTAAAAAGGTAAATGAAGACGCCGAGAATCGTTTAAACGATTATAATCTCCCTATTGCCCGAATAAATCGGGCTTAGGGTAGGGAAGACAGCCTGATCTCCCCAGATGCTTTTTCTATATATTCCAATCCGTAAGGGGTTGTTTTTTCAATAGATCAACAGCAGCTCGGGGTCCTTCACAAAATAACAGATCAATAATACTCAGGTTGGGAACGAACCCGTTTCTATCCGCAAAAACCTGGTTGTAAACCGGGCAATAATTATCAAAAGCCGAAATATTTTTGGGTAGGATCCGGTTGCGAAAATCAAATGTATTTTCTGTCATTCTGTCGTTTTTGTAATCCGGTGAGAAGGAAATCGGAATATTCAATTCCAGCTTTTCCTGTATCCAGTAATGCAGGTCCAGGTTCCAGTCCCACAGGAAACGGTAGGGGGTATTATAAAATTTCTCCATTTCAAATTTGTAAAACTCAAACCAGGGGGAGTGGTTGTAAGCCGAAAAAACAGATCTCCAATGGCGCTTCTGCCAGGACTGTCCATTGTCAATTTTTACCTCCTTTATTTTCCTGTCTACATTTCTTCCCCCTACCACGGGGATGCTTAAGTCGAGCGATCCGTTGGCAGTTCCGATCCTGCAACGGTTGCGAAAACTCATTTTTTGCCAGTTTTCATATTGTTCAAATTCGATATTTGAGCAATTAATTGAAATTTTATAAAAAATAAATGATGCTAAATATTGATTATCAATTAATAAGTTCATTATTTTATACTTTATTATTAATATTTTTATATTTCCTCAGAATATGCCTATTTTACCTGCTTTAATCATTTGCATATATTAATTATAATTTTATTTAATTGTTATAATTAACTGTAAATAATCATTTTATGATAATTTTTATTAACTAAATAAATTAGATTCATCATTTTTATATATTTGACAAAGTTGCAGTGCCCAAAGCTAATATATTTAGCGGCAGATTTTTCAATTTTAACCGGTTATCAACAGGGTTTATCTTATCTTGCAGCTCTTATGAACAGGTACAGCTTTTTTATTTTGGTAGCGCTTCTGGCAGGCTTGAGCGGTTGTTTTGGCAAGCTCCAGGAGCCGGAGTTTATAGATGTAGAAAATATACAATTGGGAAATGGCGGAAAGCTGAACAGCTTGTCCGGGGACATCCGTTTTTATAACCCGAACCGGCAAAACCTGGCACTCAAATCCGGGAACCTGGATATATATGTTGAGGACAGGTTGCTGGGAAAAACTGCGCTTGATACACTTATAAAAATCGGAAAACTTGACACATTCCTCATCCCGGTTACAATAGACCTCCAGTCTAATAATTTACTGTCCAATGCCCTGTCATTTGCATTTAAAGATTCTCTGAAGGTGCGGCTTGAGGGGAAAATCCGGGTGGGGCGTTCAGGTGTATTCGTCACCCGCCAGATAAATTATGAGAGCAGGGAAAAAATAGATATCTGGGGAGGGCTTTGGTAGCAGGTAAACAATTTATTGTTAACACAAGAGGTCAACAACGCAAACCAGGGGAAGCACAAGAAAGTAAAAAGAAAAGCTCCCAGATCTTTCATTAGGATAAAGGATCAGGAGCTTGAGAGGGTTTTTCCGGTCGGATAATTGGATTCTTGGTTTTTACATGTGAATCTTGGATTGGTTTTCACAGAATAAACTTTTCAATAGATATAAGGTTTGCTGATTTTTTAACATTTCACAGGTTAGTGTCAGACCTCTATATAACGCACAATC
>CAKSVK010000047.1 GCA_934502905.1 uncultured Chitinophagaceae bacterium | reverse complement strand
GTTCTACATAGTAGTGCTGATGTTTTCATCCTGACTGATCAAAAAGCAGTATATTGAGCCCTCACCAAGCGCCTTACATGAAAAAGTATATTGTTTCCGTTTTGATCCTTACCGTCTTCCATTTTGTTGCTGCAGCCGCTGTTACAGATACCGTAGAAACATATAGCGCAGTTATGAAAAAAAACATCAAAGCGGTGGTCATCCGACCAGACGGCTATTCTTCCAGGGCACAGGCTTTACCGGTAGTGTATCTTTTACACGGCTATAGCGGCAACTATGCAGACTGGATAACAAAAGCGCCGGAAATCACCAAAATTGCCGACAGGTATAACCTGATCATTGTTTGCCCGGACGGAGGGTTTGGAAGCTGGTATTGGGACAGTCCTGCAGATCCCTCTTTTCAATATGAAACCTATGTGTCCAAAGAGCTGGTACAATGGATAGACCAGCGATATAAAACCATACCATCCAACAAAGGACGTGCCATTACAGGGCTGAGCATGGGTGGTCATGGTGCGTTATACCTGGCCATCCGCCACCAGGATGTATTTGGTGCCGCGGGCAGCATGAGCGGCGGCGTGGATATCCGTCCTTTCCCCCACAACTGGGATATGGCAAAGAGGCTTGGCACCTATGCGGCAGCACCCGAACGCTGGGAGAAAAATACCGTCATTAATATGCTGCATCTCATTCAGCCTAATAGTCTCGCACTGGTAATAGACTGCGGCACCGGCGATTTTTTTTACGCTGTAAATGAAAAGCTGCATGAACAGATGGTTTATCGCAACATTGCACATGATTATATTACCCGTCCGGGTGTGCATAACTGGGAATACTGGCAGAATGCGGTAGAATACCAGTTGCTGTTTATGCACCGTTTTTTCAACAGGCAATAAGCCGTTGTTGCGATTATAGTTGTAAAGGAATAGAAAAAACCATCTACAAACAGGCAAAAGTTACAAGAAGGTATACAACCGGACAGTCAGGCGCTCCTGCACGTGTCCCCACGTGCGGTTCTTTTACACAGGATAGAAGAAACCCTAGTTCAACGGCTGCACGGCAATAAGTGTTTTTCCTGTCTTCCGCAGGTGTTGTTTTTTTATCTTTTTCTTTTTACCCAACCACACCAGGAAGCCGGTAACCGGTAAACTTGCACAAATTAAACTTGCCAAAAAATAAATAATCTTGGTGGGTAACCCGCCTACTTCTCCGACATGTAATCCATAATTCATTCTTCGCAGCCATACTGCTACAGGTTCTTCGTTCATTTTAGCCTGGGTCTGCGGCAATTCCTCCAGGGTATGCTGATCAAGGTACACCTCTCTCCAACCCCAGTTATACATATCCACACATATATAAAGCGGATCTTTTATACTTTCGGGAATGCCACTTATAATTGCCCGTTTATTATATTGTCCTATCTGTGTAAGGCCCATTTGCCATGCCCTGTCTACCTGGTCTGCCAATACATAAGAACTGGTTGCCTTTGTTGTATCGGAGAAAGAAAATGACCTTTCTTTTACCTCCCCTCCTGCCAGCCAGAAAACACTTTTATTGAACCAGCGAAAACTCATCATCAAGCCCGTATAAGCCAGAACAACAGCTATCAAAAGCGAATAGAAGCCTAATACGTTATGCAGATCATAGTTCACTCTTTTGAATTTTGCTTTCCATTTGATTTTAAAACCCTGCTCTATACCCCGTTTGTTCCATTTTTTAGGCCACCAGAGTACCAGGCCGGTTATCAGCAAAATAAAAAACACGAAGGTCCCCCAGCCTACCAGTTGATGCCCTACATCATGGGGAAGCCAGAGATTACGATGCCCTTCATCTATAAAATGAAAAAAATCTTCGTGGTCAACGATGCCGGTAATGTCTGCAGTATATGGGTTAATATAAATAAGAGAGTCACTATCCCTGACAGAAAAAAATGCAGCTTTATCATCTCCCTTATACCATACCGTACCCAGCTTAAAACCAGGTAACGCTTCCTCAGCGGCCTTACGCAAAGCAGAAGGTGGAAGATAGTCCGCCCCTGCCGGGCGTTCTGCTTTGGTCCAGGGATACAATGCATATTTCAATTCTTCCTCAAACACCAGGATACATCCTGTTACGCCAAGTATAATTACAATTATTCCGGACACCAGTCCAAACCAGAGATGCACCCAGGCATTCAGCTTTTTCAACATCAGCGATGATATTAAAGAAGATTCGCCCGGATGTATGACATCCAGGCGAACAGACATTTAATGATAAATTATTTTATTTTTTCCAGTCTCAGGATATAGTCTATGCCACCAATAAATTCTGCACCGGCAGTAAGCTTGTCCGTTGCCGGGTCATACTCCCAGATATAATCTTTATCTTGTGCATTCACAGCTATATATGCCTTGCCATCTTCCACTACTATAGCATTCACCATTCTTTCTCCTTTATCTGCGGGCAAATCCAGCTTTTTTATAAATGTGCCTGTTTGAACATTTACAAGAGAATAAAAATGGTCTGCATCTATCGACTGACCTTCTACTGTCGTCCGGATGATCGCTTTACCTCCACCGAGATACCACATGGCAGCGCCCATTCCATTGTCAGCCTTTTCAGATAAATTAAAGAAATAACTTTCGTCTAATTCTGTTTCGCCATTTTTGATCCGGTAGATCACAGAGGGAGCTTCATAATCATAGTTAAAAACGGGGTCTGTCACAAAATAAATATCTTCATTTTCATCCTTAAAAGAAACGGGGGCATATACAATCGGGCCGCCCGGAGTAGTAGAGCGGGATTCTTCCAGGTTTTTTTCTACTGACATATCCGGGTAGTTGATCACAGCCAGGTTAAACTTATGATAAACCGGCATATCAGGGTATAGCGACCAATCTTCAGAGGCAAACTGATAGCCTACAAAAATTTTACCCGAACGATATTCCGCAGCCCCTATTCTGATTCCGGTAAACCCGGAAGGAAGTGCGGAGAATGCCAGCTTACCCGTTGTTACCGACATATCAGCTACTTTTACAATGGCGTAACGCGCTTCGTTTACCTCGCTTTCATTCTTTCCGGATCCGAATATGATAAAAGTTCCATCGTCTACCCACACATAGGAGTCCCAATCAAGCCAGGTAAAAGGAATTTCCTTATCAACGACAACGGCGCCGTTGGCTACATGGTATTTTCCCAGGCGTCCGCTTCCGCTGTTGGCGTGATAATAATAACCATCCTTTTGCAGGATATCCTGCGCATATACCTTCCCGGTCATCTCAGCCCCATTTCCCTTTACCGTAATTGTTCCTTCAGTCAGCGAAGGCACATTGGCAATATAATAAGCTGTATTCGGCCAACTGCCTACGCATAAAATAGCAGAATACAACCTCTCTTCCCCGGAAGGATCGGGGTCCGGATCAGGAGTGGGTGAAGAATTGTCATTTTTTTTACAGCTTATCAATAAAGCTGTGATCGCAATTATGCTAAAAAATTTTCCCGTAAGATGACGTAGTTTCATTGTAGTAGTTTAATAATAATGACGAAAGTTGGTTATCGAAGAAAATACCTGAACTTCATATAAAATGCCCGCCCGGGTTTTTGAAGTCTGAAATTATCGTAGGCAAGGTTATCTGTCAGGTTCTTGCATTCTGCAGAAATATTGTACCGGCCGTTTTTCAGTGAATAGGTAAGCGTTGCATTATGTATCAGCTGCTCGGGAATGGTTGACTTACCGCTTGCGCTTCCGAAAGCTTCCCAGGTAAGGTAAAACCAATGTACATACTGTGTATACCAGTTAAATTGTAAACGTGTATCTTTCCCCAACAATCCATTTTTCCCCACACTAAGTCCCGCGTTCCCAAATAGCCAGGGTTGGTTGGGTATCTTATTCAGATAGGTGGCTTCCGCAACATTTGAGGCAGTATTTCCAAACTTCGTGGTATTGATGGCATTCTGGTAAGTTGCATTTGCATATACAGAAAGAAGACCTGCATAGTCGTATCGTAACTCTGCTTCCAATCCGGTGATCCTGACGCTGGCCTTATTTTCATTTTTTAAGGCCTTCGACCTTTGATCCGGGACCGGGTAAATGAAATCTGCCGCATTTCTATAGAAACCTGATGCTTCAAAATATAACTTATGCTTTTCTTTGACTGTTCTTCCCCAATACGCACCTATATTAAGGTTATTACTGTTTTCAGGCCGGAGGTCCGGGTTGGGCTGCAGGTTCAGTCCATCGCCAAATACTTCGTCCACTTCCTGCAGGCGATAAGCTTTTTCAAAAGATATTTTTACCCCGAGCTCTTCCCGTATCTTTATCCTGCTGGCAACGCCATAACCGTAATTGGGTTGCTGATAATTCACCTGTGTGTATACGTTATCTATCCATTTATTGGTGGTTAAGTTCAATCCATAATATTTACCAAAAAAGGTATTCACCCACCTTTTATCAAAAAACTCCTGCTGATAAGCTACCCCGGCAATTTGTTTATTCAAGATGCCAGGCTGGTTGTCTTTATCTGTTTGCAGCTTGTTATATACCTGGTTTTTTACACGATCAAACGTATAATTAAAATTGATAGAATGATGCTCGTTAATAAGATAACTCAGATTTATCCGGGCAAATGTTTTAGGACGCTCCATCCTGTTCAGGCTTTTAATGCCTCCCATTTCGGAAGAGGAACGGGTAGTCCAATAGCCGTCCCAATAGTACTGCCTGTAAAAAGTATCAACTGTCAGATAGTTATCCCGGGAATGGGAAGCAAATACATTAACATTTAACCCGTTGATGAACAAATTATCCTTTTTATATCTTAAGGTTGTACTAAAGGCATCACTTTTTCGCATAACATTGCCATATACTATTGTCTGCTCAAAACCTGTCTGCAGGTCCTGTTTTCCTTTTGTAGCCCCTACTCCCAGAAACAATACATCGGCCCAGGTTTTATTAGCAAGCCCTATTTCCACCTGTCCCATTGCAGACTGAAAATGGTCATGAAACCGCTTCAAATCGGACTTTACAAACTGGGCGCCACTTAAATCAGTTATCTGGTTTCCCTTTCGCGTACCGCCTTCCAGTATTTCCACATCCTTCATCAGGTAATTATTATCTGAATAGTTATAAAAAGCTGAAGCTTTTAATATAATCCCTGTTTTTTCATGGGTATACTGGCCGGTAAAAGACGACCTGTGGGTATTGAACGAGCCATAGCTGTAACTTACATCGAGATAGTTGGACTGCTTTTCCGAAGTAATAATATTAACAGCCCCTCCCATGGCATCTGATCCAAGATGAACCGGCACCACGCCCTTGTATACCTCTATTCTTTCAGCAAGGTTTACCGGGATATTGTTAAGTGACATAGCGCTTCCCAATACCTCCGTCGGAACCCCATCGATAAAGTATTTAACCGATTTGCCGGATAATCCGTTAATAGAAAAATTGAAATTGGACCCGAGTCCTCCCTGCTCGCGGACACGAACTCCCGTAGTAAGGTTTAATACCTGGTTGATATCAGCAGTTGTATTGGAAAATTGCCGGGTCTCTATTACATTCACCGAAAAACCCGAAGATTTTACTTCTTTCGTTTTATTCACGGCTGTTACCTGCACATTTGCAAGCTCACGCTCGTCCTTAATCATTACAAATTGCAATGCCTGTCTTATTTCCGCCGGAACATTAATAACACGAGCCTGTGAATGGTATCCGCTATATGTTACTAAAATTGTCAATACACCAGCGGGGAGCCTGTCCAGTTGAAAATTTCCTTTCGTATCCGTAACAGTTCCTCTTTCCACCTCTTTTACAACTATGCTGACGTTTGATAACGGGCCGTCAGCACTTTTAACATTTCCCCGTATGGCATAATTATTTTGAGAATAAACCTGTAGGCCTGATAATAAGAAAAACAGTACATACATAAACTTTTGAGCTGCCATTGTAAAACAGTTTTGGTGGTATTAATCTCAATTGGAGTAACCCGGAAAAGGATAAGGCGGCGGCAAAGTTAGGCTGGCTGAAGCGCCTGCAGTTACTATAAACGGAATGCAGTTTTCGAAAAGAGGAAAAATAATTAAAAAAAATGGCTGCCAGGCAGCCATTTTCAAAAACCTTTTCTAATGTTATATTAATGATGCGCGCTTTCCACGGGCACGTATTCCGCTTTCATTTCCTCTACATAATCCACCTTTTTGTGTCTTCCAAGCCGTCTCTGTATGCCGTCAAATATGGAATATACCACCGGCACCACAACAAGGGTCAGGAACAGCGATGAAAGCAATCCACCGATAATAACGATCGCCAATCCCCTGTTCATGTCCGCACCATCTCCCTGTGCCATAGCGATCGGCACCATTCCCATCACCATCGCGATGGTGGTCATGAGAATAGGACGAAGACGGGCATGGTTAGCCGAAACCAGCGCATCAAAGGTACTGTCGCCTTCTTCTTTCCGGTGGTTGGCAAAATCCACCAGCAGGATGGCATTCTTGGTAACCAGCCCGATCAGCATGATAATACCCAGGATGGTAAAGATATTCAGCGATTGATTGGTCAGTGCCAGGAGCAACAGCGCGCCGATAAAAGAAAGCGGCACGGAAAAGATCACGATGAACGGTGTCGAGAAGCTGTCGTAAAGCGCTACCATCACCAGGTACACCAGCAAAATAGAAGCGATCAAAGCCACGCCCAGCGTTCCGAAACCTTCTTTCTGGTTTTCCATATTTCCACCCCATATATAGGTTACCCCCGGTTTTCTTTCAATGGTAGAAAATGCTTCTTCCCATTGGGCGGCAACGGTTCCCATAGGTACCCCAATCACCTGTCCCTGGATAGAAACTGCCGGCGACTTATCCCTGCGCTCAAGCAAGGTTGGCCCGGAGCTGTATTCCACGTCAGCAAACTGGCTCAGCAATATCGGCGTACCATTATTACTGATGAATTTCAGGTCCTTTACATCGTCAATATTCGCTCTTCCTTTATCGTTAAACTTAATATTGATATCGTATTCGTTTTCCCCGGCACGATACTTATTATCCGTATTCCCGGAGAAAGCGGTTTGCATCATACCACCTACAGCAGCAATGCTCAATCCCAGGCTGTTCATTTTGTCACGGTTCACTTTTACACTGATCTCAGGGTTTCCTGCTTCGGAAGTCAGCTTAACGCCTGTAGCTCCCGGTACCTTCCGCAGCTCGTCTGCCGCCTTTTCTGCAAACTCCTGGGCGTCTTCCACATTCGAGCCCAGAACGGTCAGCTGAAGCGGTGATTGCTCCGCCCCCATGATGCCCACATTCACGGTTTTTATTTTTGCATCCACCAGGAGGTTCTGCAGCTCTCTTTTCAGCACGGCAGAATACACCTTCGAATTCTCTTTATAGTCCTTCTTTAATTTAACGTGTATTTCCGCTTTGTACCTGGAACCTCCCACTGCTATCAGCCCATCTGAAGCCTGTCCTACCGTAGTGATCATAGTTGCCACTTCAGGTTTTTCAGCAATATAGGCTTCCGCTCTCCGGGTCAGCTCATTGGTACGCTCCAAAGAGGCATCTTTAGGCAGCTCAAACTGCACATAAAACTCACCCCTGTCAACAGAAGGAAAGAAATCCGAACCAATATATCCTTTTGATACCAGTCCGAAGGAAGCAAATAACAATACAACCGCTACCCCCAACGTGATCACTTTGTTCATTCTTGAACGCAGGCTCCATTTAAGTATATTGGATATCCAGTTGGTGAACCGGGTCAGTCCTTTTTCAAATCCATAGATCACTTTGCCCAATACTGACTTTGAGCTGATCAGCTCCAGCTTTCCGAAACGGGAATACAACCAGGGTACCACGGTAAAGGATACCAGCAGCGACAACGCCGTTGAAATGATCACCGTAACGCAGAACTGCGCCAGTATATTAGCTACCAGCCCGGTGGAAATCGCGATCGGAAAAAACACCACTATGATCACCAGGGTGATGGCAGAAACCGTAAAACCGATCTCCTTTGCCCCGTCAAAGGCCGCCCGCACCCTGTTCTTACCCATCTCCATATGCCGGTGTATATTCTCGATCACCACAATGGCATCATCCACCAGGATGCCCACCACCAGCGAAAGTCCCAGTAAAGACATCAGGTTAAGCGTATATCCCATCATCAGCAATCCTGTAAAGGTTGCGATCAGCGATAACGGGATCGCTATCATGGTGACGGCTGCATTGCGTAAGCTGTGCAGGAAGAACAGCATGATAAAACCTACCAGCACAATAGCAATGATCAAATCGTGAATAACGTTGTTTGCCGCGTTCAGCGTGAACAGGGAAGAGTCGTTCGCGATCTGCAGCTTAATATCATCCGTCTGGTAATCTTTTTCTACTGTTTCAATGGTTTCCCTTACCTGCCTGGATACTTCCACGGCATTTGCATCAGATTGTTTAAACACCTGGAGCAGGATCGTGTTTTCACGGTCTACCCTGGCTATCTTTTCAATTTCCTTGATACCATCCTGCACATCCGCCACATCTTTCAAAAAGATAGTAGCACCTGATGGTGAGGTGACCGGCAGGTTCCTCAGCTGATCGATCGAGCTTACTTTCCCCGCCAAACGGATGGTAGTACGGTTATCCCTTGTGCTGACACTACCGGTAGGAAAATCCAGGTTGGAGGCGGCTACCACCTGCTGCACCTGGTTGATAGATAACCCGTATCCCTGCAATTTAACAGGATCCACACTGATCTGTATCTCTCTTTCTTCTCCCCCGATCATATCTACTTTTGCGACCCCGTTGATGCGTGCAAATACAGGCTGTATTTTTTTATCCAGCAGGTCATACAGTTCTTTTTCAGACAGATTGGAAGTAACTGCCAGGCTCATGATCGCCACATCATCCAATGAAAACTTCGACAGGGAAGGCGTTTGCACGTCATCCGGGAGATCGTTGAGCACGGTATTGATCTTACGCTGCGCGTCCGTCAGGAGGAAGTTGACATCGGCGCCTGCATTCAAAGTGATCATGATAAGGGAGACGTTCTCCATGGATTTGGATTCCATCTTCTTAATGCTTTCCAGTGACGACACCGCGTCCTCCAGCTTTTTGGTAACGGAATTTTCCACTTCAGAAGGAGAAGCGCCCGGGTAAATGGTCTGAATGGTCAATACATTCACTTCAAATCTTGGAACCAGCTCGTATCCGAGGCGTGTATACGAAAAGATCCCGGCTAACGTGAGTATAATAAACAACACGATTATTATACTGGGACGTTTTATTGATATTTCAGTTATTTTCATCTTTGTAAATTTCTACATGTTAAACCGGGGTCACTTATTTGATTACCTGCACCGGTGTTTGATCAAAAATGTTTATCTGCCCGGAAACAATTACTTCATCCCCTGCGGACAACCCGTCCAGCACTTCTATATAATCACCAAAGCTTCTGCCGGACTGCACTCTTTTTTCCACTGCTTTACCATCTTTGATAATAAATATCCTGTTGTCGCTTACACTACCTACAAAAGCATTACGGGGCACCACCAGGGTATTGACAGAAGCGCCTTCTCCAAATTTTGCAGAACCATACATACCGGCACGCAGCTCATTTTTCGCATTGGGGATCTCCACTTCAACAGGAAAATTCAGGTTCGCATCTGCCTTGGGCGCAATGAAGGTTATTTTTCCCGGGAACACTTTATCGGGGATCACACTTACTATTATGTTCACCTTTTGCCCTTCCTTTAAAGCACCGATGTTCTTTTCATCAACATTTACCTTCAACTTCAGCACGCTGATATTCACCACATCAAACGCCGCAGCTCCTAGGTTCACATAACTGCCCGGCTCAATTTTTTTAGAATTGACAATACCGGAAACAGAGGTCCTGATAGCCACATCGCCCGCAGCGATCTGCGCGTTCCGCAGGTTGTTTTTAGCCGTTTCGTACTGAAGACGCACACCATCCAGTTGCTGGCGGGTAACACCACCGGTTGTGAAGGCGCTTTCAAAACGTTCCAGGTCCATTTTTGCATTATTCAGATTTGCTTCAGCATTTGCTACCGATACATTCTGCTTATCTGCTACCACCACGGCCAGCGTTTGGCCGGCTTTTACAAAATCGCCTTCTTTTACCAATACCCTGGCCACCCTTCCCGCCGCTTCGGCACCTACTACCACTTCCTGCTTAGGAATAAAGGTTCCATTAGCTATGTAACTCAGGTCGATATCCTTCATGGCAGCAATATCTGTTCTTACAGAAACTGCCGTATTTTGTTTAGCCACCTCATCGGTTGCCGCTTTATTGACAGCTTTATTTTTGTCCAGTTGCCGCTGAATGCCTGCCAGTGACGCTATAATTACGACAACAGTAATGATGATTCTTACAACAGAAGATTTCTTATTTTTCATAAAAATTATTGATAGTGATCCGTTAGTTATTAATTAAAGATTTTAAGTTTCCGTTTGCCTTTAATAGTTGTATTTCAGCTACCCTGTAGTTCAGCAGGGACGTAGTGTAATTATTTTGTGCATCAGCATACGCTTTCTCTGCATCCAGCAGCTCTGTCAGGTTTGCCAGCCCGTTCTGGTAGTTGTTTTTTATATTCTCCAGCACATCTTTTGCCAGGCTGATGTTGCGCTTATTGGTATCCAGCGTAAGCAGGCTGTTTTTTATCTGCGATCTGGCATTGTCGTTTGCCAGCGCCAGCGCCAGCCTGGTGTCTTCGATATCTGCTTTCAGTTTTTTGATCTCAACTTCAGACTGGTTTATCCGTGCACGGGTGCTGCCGCCGTTGAAGATCGGGATAGAAAGGTTCAGGTTGAGCCCCGAAAAACCAGACCAGTTCACCTGTTCGCTCTTATTAAAGATGGGCATATATGGCCCCATGCCCAGGTAACCCAGGTTGCCGGAGAAAGAAAGCGTAGGATAATAGGCCGCTATCTTTGCTTTCCTGTTCAGGTCCAGCAATTCGGATTGCTTATTCAGCAGCCTGATCTCGGAACGGTTCTCAACATTGGGCTCATCCATAAGGATAGCAGCGTTCACTTCAAAATTTTCATTGGGCAATACGATATCCTTATCCATCTCCATGCCTATAGCGAACTTCAGTGCATTTTCTGAAAGCTGCAATGAGTTAACCATCTGTTGCTTACCTGCCTCCAGGTTGTTGACTGCTACTACCGTACGGTCCAGGTCTATTTTTTTTGCCAGGCCTGCATCCACCAGCCCGCTGATCACCTTTTGGGTCTTAACGGTATTATCCAGGTTGGTCTGGATGGTGTACAGCTGTTGTTGCAGTTGAAAAACCTGGTAGTAGGCAGCGGCTACTTTTTCTATCAATTGCTCATCTGTAAGCGTAGCATTGATCCGGTAAAACTCCCTTGTAGATTTAGCAGCCTTCAAACCGGTAAATATCGCCTGGTTGAAAATCTGCTGGTTCACACTGAGCGTTGTGTTGGACTGCCATTTTTGGCCCATTGATATCACCATCGTTTTTCCCGTACCAGTCAGGTCAGGCAATGCAATTTTCTGCAGCATCGGGTTATAAGTAAGCGTTCCGGAGCCACTGACCTGCGGCAGAGCCGAGCCCCTCGTTTCATCAATTAAGTACTGCGCATTTTCCACATCCAGCTTTGCTTTTTGTGCTTCCGCTTTGTGCTCCAGCGCAAAATTCAGTGCCTGCTGCAAGGTCAGGGTTTCCTGTGCCGAAGCTATATTGCCACTGAGCGCAACCAGGCAGATGACCACGAACAATTGTATTCTCTTCATTTTGTTTATATGCTTGTTTTATCTTAAAATTTATTTGATTGCATTTTGAGGAGATGCCGGGCAAAGCAATTTTATATTATGAACCACCGGGTTTCGCATGGTAATTTTTTAAGCCCGAAACATAAATGGCGATCAGCTCTTTTTGCTCTTCGAACAGGTTGCGTATAGCCTGGTGGTCGGGGATGACATGGGTATTACGGTAATTGTCCTGCATGGCGTTCAATGCATTTAAAAGCAGCGCCGCCTTTTTCTCCGCATCTATTTTCCGGATCTCTCCCTCTTTCATCGCCTTTTCAAAGGCTGAAGTAAAGATGGTCTGTTGCTCTGATTGCATTTGCTTTATAAAACAATGCAGCTCATCAGCATCAGCTAATTTTTCATTCGGACCTTCCGTTGCCAGCATAAAATACTTTTCAAAAAAATCTTTCTTTACCTCTACAATACCTGTCAACCTGTCCAGCAGGTTATCACAGCTATATACCTTTTCTTTCATAGCCGTTATCAGTAAAGCCATGATATTAGCGGCAACTTTAATGATCAGTGATTTTTTGTCGGGGAAATAATAGTACATACTCTGCTGTGAAATACCCAGGTCTTTCGCTATTTCGGAGAAAGTGGTTTTATTGAAACCAAAATGGGCAAATCGCCGCAGGGCAGCTTCCGTTATAAGTTCTTCTTTTACAGGTGTTTCTGATTTCAAAACTGACTATTTTACTATTTGACTTTTTTAATTTAAAAGTCAAAATTACGACAAAAAAAATATCTTCAAAATTTTCGGAGAAAAAAATTTCTAAAATTGTAATCCCTTAACAAATATGGAGACCATCTCTTTTTCTTTGGTCAGGATGGAATCAAACTGCTCTTTGGTGGGAAAAACCATCACACCGTCCTGCTGCAGCATAACATATCTCAATCCCTGCAGGCAATTCAGTAACAGCTCAGCAGTGGCTGCCGTATCTTTAATATGAAGTACCTTATCCTTTTTACCCTTTTCCAGGATCCTCTCTATATTATGTAATTCCGAGGTCTTTGCGCGGTTAAAAATCTGTTTGAGTTCTTTCGGTGCTTTTTCTGTAGCTGTTTTTAAAAATTCAATGATATTGTAATGTTGATGAATAAAGCTGTTCCGCGCCTGGAGATAGTCAATCACGTTTTTCAAAGGATCGCTGTCCGCAGGCAGGTTGTTCTCCATTTTTTGAACGGAATCTATCACATTGGTCAGTACAGCAGCATACAGGCTGAGCTTATCGGGGAAATAATAATACAGCAGCGCCTTTGAGATACCGAGATCTCCCGCAATTTCAGCCATAGTGGTTTTTGCAACCGTAAAATGGTTAAACCTTTTTTCGGCCGCCTGTATGATCGCTTCCTTCTTTATATCCTGTTTCATAATGCAGCTTGTAAAGTACGTTTATTTTTTTTAATAGGATGTATGCGCCGGGGCATACGCTATCCGGACGCCGGTCACTGACAAACAATGCCCTGCACAGGTGCCTTGAACTTCCGGAACCAGGTACAGCGTATAATTCCCGCTCCTTATGGCAGGTCACAGAAAGCACAAAAAACCGTTATATTGATAATATATTCATAATATGTAGCGATTCTGGTTGTCATTGTGGTTTATTACATTTGTAACATGAGGAATAATGAGATCATCAGCTCCTTATTTTTTGATGTGTGCACCCATAACAACATGAAAGCTTATGAGCAGCTTTATAAAATGTTATATGGAAAGCTCGTTCATT
Organism: uncultured Chitinophagaceae bacterium; assembly: GCA_934502905.1. Lineage (GTDB taxonomy): Bacteria > Bacteroidota > Bacteroidia > Chitinophagales > Chitinophagaceae > Agriterribacter. The sequence continues at coordinate 8,136 of CAKSVK010000047.1, read as the reverse complement.
TCTCTGCTGCCATTGCCGGGTCATTTCAGCTTGGCGAAGAAACAGTTTCAGATGTATTTATCAGGTTATGGCAAAAGAGACAACAACTTTCTTCTGTCAGGAATCCGGCAGTATACATATATGTATCTGTCCGTAACGCCTCGTTAAACACATTACATCAGCGGAAAGCTCAAAATAATATCCCTTTTGAAAACCTTGATGCAGATGCGCTGGCAATTACTCCTGATATTGAAGAAAGGCTTGTATCCAGAGAAGTAGCCCTGATCATTGAAAAAACGATACGCGAACTCCCTGAAAAATGCCAATTGATATTCCGGCTGATCAAAATAGACGGGTTTACCTATAAAGAAGCTGCAGAACTACTGGATATTTCTCCTAAAACCGTAGATGCCCAACTGGCTATTGCCGTAAAAAAGATAACGTTGGCGATCCGCCTGCATATTCCTTCTCACCTGGTGAATGATTTTTTGAGATCCTGAAAAAAAATTGATTTCCCTTAGGGAACTTTCTCTTCTTTTACTGTCCTTATCTGCACATGGATACAGATCAAAAGGATAACGACAGGCTATGGCAACTGCTTGCAAGAAAAGCGGCTAATGAAATAACAGACGAGGAAAACATTGAATTGTCGAAGTTATTACAGCAGCACCCCGACGCTTTATATGCCCAGGAAATTATGGTGCAGGAGTGGCACGACAGTTATAAGCGGTTCAGCGAAGCTGATACCAATGCTGCTTTTGAGAAACACAAATCCCGTTTGCAGCATGCTTTGAATGAAGCAGAAACAGCCCATCTTGCAGAAGATATGCCGGCAGATAAGCAACCAGCATATAAGCGGCTGGTTTTTCGCTGGGCTTCTGCTGCTGCGGTGTTCATTACAGCAGCTTTTCTTGCCCTTAAATGGCACAAACCCCCAGAGCCGGAACTACAACCCGAAACTTTGCAGCAACTGGCTACACAATACGGGGCAAAATCGCAATTGGTTTTACCGGACGGCACGAGGGTTTGGCTGAATGCCGGAAGCAAACTTGACTATCCCAAACAGTTTACAGGTACTAACCGGGAAGTGACACTGGAAGGAGAAGCCTATTTTGACGTAACAGCTAACAAACAACATCCCTTTTGGGTACATACAAGAGCTTTCACCGTAAAAGTAGTAGGCACCGCTTTTAATGTAAGGGCATATGCAGACGAAGACAGCGCTGCAACTTCACTCATCAGGGGTTCGGTAGAAGTGGAGCTGACTGCCAATAAAAAAAATACCGTACTGCTCCGCCCTAACGAAAAGCTCACAGTGCCTGTAGCTGCCAGCGACCAGGAATTTCAGAAAGCCTCAGATGCTGATATCAAAAAAAATATTTTTCCCGAAATAAAAAAAACAGTGATAACTACAGATAAGGCAAATACGGTTGTAGAAACAGCCTGGATGGAAAATAAGCTGGCTTTTAAAAACACGTCGTTTCAACAGATTGCCTTATCGCTTGAAAAATGGTTTGCGGTCAGTATACAATTCAAGAATGAAAATAAGAAAAAACTGAAGCTGAGCGGCACTTTTGAAGGGGAAACGCTGGAAGAGATCCTGGAGGCTTTTAGTGTAGCGAATATTAACGGAGGCAAGGAATTCTCCTATAAAAAGGATAGTGAAGGCGTAATATGGATCTATTAAAAAGAAATATAAATACATTAATGAACCAAAATAACTGTAATGAAAAAGAATGATACGACCTGACCAGGTAAAAGTTTCTTTAACAAAAAACGGGAAATGTTGGCGCATTTCCCGATAAGAAGGTTAAAGAAAATGTTTTGTCCAAACGTGATTTAAACAAATATTTTATCAACCAACAAATCAAAGGTAATGCAAAAGTTACTACGGCTTCACCCTTCCCGCTTATACCGGGAACTAAGAAAAGTGTTCCTGTTTATGAAACTGACAACCCTTTTTTTATTTGTTTGCTGTTTGCATGTAAGTGCAAAAGTGCATTCGCAAAAAATATCCCTTCATCTCAACCGGGTTTCACTCGAAAAGGCATTTTCAATTATTGAAAATCAAACACATTATCGTTTTGTGTACAATGATGATAATATTCCCTTCAATCATAAAATATCGTTAGAAGCCAGGGGAATTACCATAGAGGAACTATTAGGTAACGTATTAAATAAAACGAACCTTGGTTTCCGTATGCTGTCTGAAAAGCTGATCGTAATTGCTCCAAAAGGAACCGAAAAAAAAGATGTGACCGTTACCGGGATCGTTACGAATACATTAGGAGAAGCTTTGGCAGGCGTAACCGTTCAGCTTAAAAATACCAATGTAGTGGCTACCACTGATGTTGACGGTAACTTTGAAATAAAAGTTCCTGAAAATGCCATCCTTGTCTTTTCCTTTATCGGGCACGAAACGCAGGAAATAGCAGTAGAAGGCAGGTCATCTCTCAATATTACATTGGCGGCCCTGGAAAATTCGTTGAATGAAGTGGTAGTAGTGGGATATGGCTCTGAGAAAAAGATAAATATAACCGGCGCGGTAGACCAGATATCCGGCAAACGTTTGGCAGAGCGGCCTATTGCCAATCTTTTCCAGGGATTGCAGGGCATCAGCCCGGGTTTAAACATTACCTACCCCGGCGGTAAGCCCGGCGCCACCCCTTCAATCAATATACGTGGTATTGCTACTTTAGCAGGAGGCGGATCTACACCGCTTATTATCATTGATGGCATTGCCGGCAGCGTAGACGATATTCTTCGCCTCAATCCGCAGGATATAGGCTCAATGTCTGTTCTGCGCGATGCGGCATCTGCTGCTATTTACGGGGCCAGGGCTGCATTTGGCGTGATATTAATTACAACCAGGGCGGGTGCCAGCGGCGGCAAACAACGGGTAACATACAATAATTATTTCTCCTGGTCAAAACGTACGGTTTTGCCCGACCAGATTACCGATCCCTATATCTATTCCAGGGTTCTTGAAACAGCTACGGATAATACACCCTGGGACTATGTAAACTACTCGGACTATCAATATCAGTGGGCAAAAGAGCGTTCAGAAAACCCTTCGGTGGAAGATACCCGCATAGATCCTAATGATCCGACGAAATGGATCTATATGGGCAACAACAACTGGAATGATTATTTTTTCAATAAAGCAAGCACTTCCCAAAACCACAGTGTATCCTTCAGTGGCGGCTCAGAAATCGGAAAAGGAAAACCTTTTGGCTACCTGTTATCAGCGGATTGGACCAAAGAAAACGGGTTGAACAAGCTGGCAAAAGACGACTGGAACCGGTATGGACTCAGGGCAAAGCTGAATTTTACTCCGCTTACGTGGTTTAAAATCGAAAATAATTTAAATATATACCAGGTAATTACCGACGCGCCTACATTTAGCATTACCGATCTGTATTACCTGCAGCCCACACAGGTAGCTAAAAACCCGGATGGCACCTGGGCCAATACAGGAGCAGGCAGGTTGGGAGCCCAGCTTACAGATGGCGGCCGTAATGTTGAAACACGTTTCGGATTTCAAAATATTTTACGTGGAACGGCCAGCTTTTTGAACAACGACCTGCAAATAACGGGCAGTGCCAGCTTTAAACGGGAATTGTGGAAGTACAACACAGATGTAAAGAAGTATAAACTTGGCTATGGTCCCGATGATATACGCGAGGAAGGTGGCGCCGGATCAGTGTCTGTAAGAAACGGGGTCGTAAAACATAATGTGTTCGATTTGTTTGCCACTTATAATAAGACCATTGCAAATGATCATGCCTTTAAATTAATAGCGGGCTATAACCAGGAAGAATATAGCTGGCTCGTCGAAGGAATGTCCCGCGACCGGCTTATCACCTCTTCATTACCGTATATCCGGTTAGCAACTGGTGAAAACCCGACGATCAGCGCATACGACAGCAGCTACGCCTTACAAAGTGTATTTGGCAGGCTGAACTACACATTCAAAGGCCGTTATATTATTGAAGGCAACGGCCGTTACGATGGGTCTTCCCGCTTTCCAAAAGAAAGGCGCTGGGGATTTTTCCCCTCTGTTTCGGCAGCATGGATAGCCAGTGAAGAATCGTTTTTTAAGCCCTTACAGGAAAAAATATCTTCACTAAAATTGCGTGCATCCTACGGCGATCTCGGCAACCAGAATGTGAATGTGTATGAGTATATCCAGGCCTTACCTGCTAATTTATCCACATACCTGATCAACGGTTCAATGCCGACTATTATTTCAGCAGCGCCGCCGTTAAAAATAGATCCTGATACTTACACCTGGGAAAGAGTAACTACTTTTAACGCAGGGGCCGACATCGGGTTGTTAAGCAACAAAATACAGGTGGGCTTTGATTATTTCGTTCGTAAAACCATCGGCATGCTGGCCCCGGTAGCTGAGCTGCCCGGAGTATTGGGCACACCTGCACCAACGCAGAACGTTGCAGATCTTGCTACCAAGGGTTGGGAGCTGACAGTGGGATACAGGGATAATTTTGATATAGGTTCCAAACCCTTTTCGTTTGGTGCTAAAGTATTTATTTCTGATTCAAGATCAAAGATCACTAAATACAACAACGAACAGCTATTACTTTCAGGTTACAGGGTAGGCCAGGAGATCGGTGAAATATGGGGACTGGAGAATGATGGCTATTTCAACAGCCAGGCAGAAATAGATGCCCTGAATGAATCTGCTATTGTTCCCTGGGGAGCGCTGGATATTGTGGCGGGATGGCCTAAATATATCGATTTAAATAAAGACGGCAAAATTGAAAAAGGGCAAACCGTTAACGATCCCAGGGATCTGAAAAAAATAGGAAATACAAGTCCCCGTTATCGCTTTGGTGTGAACCTTGACTTTGACTGGAGTAATTTTGACCTGTCTGTATTTTTACAGGGCGTTGGCAAGCAGGATTTTTATCCCCGCCACTATCTTTTCTGGGGTCCTTACCAGCAGCCTTATGCGGGTATTTATGAATGGAATCTTGATTACTATCGTGGTGCTTCCGAAACCGGCGCCGATCGCGACAGGCATTCTGCATCATATATAGCAGCAGGACTGGCAGACGAAAACAAAAATTCCTATTTTCCTGTTTTACAGTCGTGGCTGGCGGATGCCAACTATGGAGCAGGGCTGGATATTCCGCAAACCAAATACCTATTAAATGCCGCCTACCTGCGCATTAAAAATGTAACGCTTGGCTATACTATTCCCAATGCTGTTACCAAACGCTTTAAAGTAAGCAGGCTGAGGGTATTCTTTACCGGGGAGAACCTGTATGAATTTTCTTCCATCAAAAAATATATTGACCCCGAAGCCGTGGCAGATGGCTGGGGATGGGCTTATCCATACCAGCGAAAATTCGCCTTCGGCATCAATCTCGATTTTTGATTGATATGTGACAGTTTATTAACAGAAAAAGAAATCACATGAAAAAGTTTATCAACATACATACCTTATTAGCCTGCATGGTGCTGTTGACTGCGTCCTGCAAAAAAGATTTTATGGACCGGTATCCGCAAACATCAGTGCCGCCTGAATTATTTTTTAAATCTGAAGAAGACCTTGCCTTATATATAAATGGACTTTTAACCATACCCGGCAGGGGAAATTATCTTTCCGATCAGGATACAGATGACAAGGCTACTACAGGAGCAGTGGAAGTTAAATCTATTATGACCGGTAATCCCAGCTCCCAGAATATTACATCAGGCTGGAGCTGGAGCAGGCTCAGGAATATCAATTATTTCCTGGATAATTATTCCAAAGCCGAGGTATCAGATGCTGTAAAAAATCATTATGCGGGATTAGCCAGGTATTACCGTGCCTTATTTTATATTGATAAGGTAAGTCGTTATTCAGACGTGCCCTGGTATTCAAGAACACTTAATCCTTCTGACACTGCGGACCTGTTTAAGCCCCGTGATCCAAGGGCTCTGGTGATGGACAGTGTAATGGCTGACCTCGCTTTTGCCGCCGCTAACGTAAAAGAAGAAGTACCTACCGGAACACCCAATACATGGGTGATGAAGCTGGTGCAGGCCAGGACGGCTTTGTATGAAGGAACTTACAGGAAATATCATGATGAGCTCAATCTTGCAGGCACTGCTGACGGGCTGCTGCAACTCGCAGCCGGAGTATCAAAAGATATTATGAATTCGGGAAACTTCCTGCTACATGACTCTTATGAAGAGCTGTTCACCAGCGCTACGCTCGCAGGTAATAAAGAAGTATTGCTGGCAAGTATTTACGACCAGGACCTGAAACGCAGCGGAGGTAACGGAAATATACTGGATTATGAGATGTCGCCTTCACGTGACCTGGTACAAACGTACCTGATGAAAGACGGAAGCAGGTTTACGGCACAAGCAGGGTACCAGACATTTGGATTTGTACAGGAGTTCCAAAACCGCGACCCACGACTTTCGGCTACGTTAATATACCCGGGGTTTGTATTTGCCACCAATGCACCTAATCCTAAACCATATGTTCAAAGGCTGAATAAGAACTTTACAGGCTACCATCAGCTAAAGGGTTACATCAACAGTACAGACAATAAAACAATAGCAGATGTTGATTTTCCTGCATACCGTTATGCAGAAGTATTGCTAATTTACGCAGAAGCAAAAGCAGAACTGGGAACACTCACACAATCAGACCTGGACGAAAGTGTGAATTTATTGCGCACAAGGGCAGGACTCCCAGGGCTCGATATGGCATGGGCAAACAGTAATCCGGACCCGTTATTAGCGGCAAAGTACCCGAATGTGTCAGGCGGGAACCAGGGGGTAATTTTTGAAATACGCCGTGAGAAAAGAGTGGAGTTTGCCATGGAGGGTTACAGGTTCGATGACCTGATGAGATGGGCGGCAGGTAAAGCGCTGGAAAAAATTCCGGAAGGTATGTATTTTTCAGGGCTGGGAAACTTTGACCTTACCGGCGATGGTATTGCAGACATTAAGCTGATAGACAAGAATGCTGCTATTCCCAACGAAGACCAGAAGGAAACGAACTCACTTGGCGAAAAGCTGGTATATTATAAAGCGGGAAGCTTTGGAGAAGATGTAACCGTATATCTAAAAAACGGTAATGCGGGAGGAACAACAGTGACCGAAGTCACACCGCGCCAGTTTATAGACCCCAAGTATTATTATCGTCCCATACCCTTCGACCAGGTTACGCTGAACCCGGCCCTGAAGCAGCTATTCGGATGGGAATAATTTTTTTTTAATCAACAACAGCAGGACAGAAATATACTCCTGCCCTGCTGTTTGTTCTACTTTATATGAAAAGAAGAAATGTACTCAAACAGGTGGGCTTACTGGCGGCAACCGCCTTGGCGGGTAATGCGGTAAGGGCAAAGGAGCAAAAAAACGAACGTTCAAAACCCGTCCTTACCGTTGCTCATATAACGGATGTGCATATACGTCCGGAGGAAAATATACCCGACCGTTTCAAACAATGCTTACGACTTGTAAAACAGCATAAAATTGACTTTGTGTTGAATGGAGGTGACTCCATTCACGCCGCGGATTATAATGATATAACCCGCCCAAGGGTTACAGAACAGTGGGATGCCTGGTTCGACTGTATGAAACAGCTCGCGGGTTATGAAATATACAGCTGTATAGGAAATCACGATCCCTGGTGGGCTGCCCCCGACAAAACCGATACCATGTATGGAAAAGAATACGTTGTAAAGCAGCTCAACATTCCGCACCGGTATTATAGTTTTTCAAAAAAAGGATGGCATTTTATTATCCTTGATGGTAATAATCCCGGTATTACGCTTGATGAAGAGCAGTACCAATGGCTGGAAAAAGACCTGGCTGCACAGCCTGCCGGCACGCCTGTTCTGCTGATGTCGCATTTTCCCGTATTTGGCGCCACGCCTATTTTAGTGGGTGGCAACCATTCAGACAATAAGAAACTAAAAGATCTTTTTTATCAGCACCGCGATAAAGTGCGTGTGGTATTAAGCGGACACAATCATTTATACGATAAAGTATTATATAACAACATCTGGTATTGCTGCAACGGCGCCATGAGTGGCTTTTGGTGGGAAAACGGTGATAAGGAAAGCGCCGGGCGGGGATACTATCTTGAAACACCGCCGGGATATGCTGTATTAAAGTTATATACCGATG
>CAKSVK010000046.1 GCA_934502905.1 uncultured Chitinophagaceae bacterium | reverse complement strand
GTAGGCGGGTATACCCGGGCACATGTAGGAGGCGAAAAGGGTGGTTATTCGGAAACACCTACCATATCGGCTGTTGGCTATAACAGCCTGCTTACCGGTACATGGGTGAATAAGCATAATGTTTGGGATAACGATATAGCTGCGCCCAATTATAACTACTGGACGATCTTTCGTTTTTTTAAACAACAATACCCGCAAAAAAAGACAGCCGTATTTTCCAGCTGGGAGGACAACAGGACAAAGCTGGTAGGCGAAAGCTTACCGGCAACCGGACACCTGAAGCTGGATCATCATTTTGACGGGTTGGAACTGGATACCGTAAATTACCCGCATGATCCAAAAAGGGATTTTATGCACCGCATAGACGAAGCGGTGGTAGATAACGCTTCGGATTACATTAAAAGCCAGGCCCCTGATCTTTCATGGGTATACCTGGAATATACAGATGACATGGGACACATGTATGGTGACAGTCCGGAGTTTTACAAGGCGGTGGAAATAATGGACAACCAAATGGGAAGACTTTGGGCAGCTATTCAATACCGTGAAAAAAACTTTAAAGAAGACTGGGTAATATATATTACTACCGATCATGGAAGAAGTGCGGATAATGGCAAAGGACATGGCGGCCAGTCAGACAGGGAACGGGCTACCTGGATGGTTACCAATGCTAAAGGCCTGAACAATTATTTTAAAACCGGCAACCCGGGCGTGGTGGATATTATGCCTTCACTGGCCTCCTTCCTGGGCGTAACCATTCCCAGGGAACAGCTAATGGAAATAGATGGTATCCCCCTTACCGGTAATATTTCAGCCATTTCTCCCAATGCGGTACTGGAAAATGGGAGGCTGCGTGTGACATGGAAAGCAGCTTCCACAAAAGGGAATACAAAGATATGGCTGACAACAACCAATAACTTTAAAGAAGGCCGTAAGGATGAATACCACCTTGTTGCTACTGTGCCGCTGGCAAAGCAGGAAGCTGTGATTGATGTAAGCAATAAGCCTTCTTCCTTTTATAAGGTTGTTATCGAAATGCCGGAAAATATGCTTAACCGCTGGATAGTGAAGGACAATTAAATTACTGGTTTCAGGGGGCAGGCAAACGAAGGTTTCAGGGAAATTAACACATTCAAATTTTCACGATGAACAGTATTTCAAAACGCAGGTTTATTTTTTTGTTTTTTCTTCTAGCAGCAGTTTCATGTAAGGTACAGCGTAATGCTGCCACCGGCAGTGCTAACACGCCATCCCTTGTTGTGCAAGGCCCCCTGTGGGGAGCGGTCTGGCAGCAACGGGCCTCTGAATACAAAGCCCTTTGTTACCAGGCATATAATGCCGCGAGGGTGCAGCTTGACCTGTTGTTAAAGGAGCCGCATACCAAGCCGTTGGCTGTTGTGACAGATATAGACGAAACCATTCTTGACAACAGCCCTTACCAGGTGCACAGCGCTTTAAGAAACGAGGAATATAGCGATTCTGCCTGGATGGTGTGGACCAGACGTGTGGAATGTGATACGGTGCCGGGAGGACTGAGCTTTTTCCAGTATGCAAACAGTAAAGGAGTAAGCGTATTTTATATAACCAACCGGCGTGAGGAAGAAAGAGAACAGACATTAAAAGACCTGCAACGCTGGAACTTCCCGGATGCGGTGGATGGGCACCTGATCCTGAAAACCGAAGGATCGGGGAAAGGCCCCCGCCGCGATGCCGTATCAGAAACACATGATATAATAATGCTTTTTGGCGATAACCTCAGTGATTTCAGTTCGGCTTTCGACAAACGCCCCGAGGACATACGCAACACCCTCACCCGGCAGAATGCAGACCTGTTCGGCTCCCGCTTTATTGTTTTGCCCAACGCCATGTATGGCGACTGGGAGAGCATGTTATACGAATACAAACATGAACTGCCGAGATCCGATAAAGACAGCCTGGTCTTAAAGGGATTAAAACGGTATTAACAAGGTTTTCAACCTGTTGAAAGCTGGAAATCTTGTTGTATTCACCCTGAAAATATCAGCATACTGTTACATCTGTTCCCAGCAATTCTGACGATCGGGTGATTTTCTTCACCAAAAAGAATATCTCTGCATATTTTTTAAGAACTTGCAGCATCAAAATAATCCGATTGCAATAACGCTGCTATGAGTCAAAGTGCTGAAAATATCAATACACTTATCGCCGGTTGGTATGAGAAGTTTCAGGAAGATTTGATTCTGGTAGGACGACGACTGGGATACACCGGCGAGGAGCTCAACGATTTACTACATCAGTTTTTTCTTTCCCTGATGGAGAAAAATATAGACTTTTCAGGCATCGTCAATCCGCGGACTTACCTGCAAACTGCTTTTAAAAGGCGCCTCATTGATCACCATCGTTCGGAAAAGAGCTATTTGCGTCACCATGCATTATATGTAGTGCAGGATGAATATCAGCCTTCGGTACAGGAGTTGCTTGAGAAAATACAGTCCAACAATGCCTTAATAGAAAAAATCAGAAATATTTGTAATAAGCTCCCCGCTACCTGCCGTATGGTAATATTGCTGAAGTATGGGGAGGGTTTATCAAACGAGGAAATCCAACAGCGGACCGGTTTATCGCGCAGAACCATTTACAATAACCTGTTCAAAGGGGTAAAAAAACTGCGGAAAGAACTTACAGATGCAAATACTCCTCACTTTTTTGCCCTCGTTCCGCTAGCGCTTAGTTTATTGTCCATCGACCTTCTTGTCAAAAATTAAAAAATTTACTAAATCCGGGGTAAAGTTTCCTCAATTCACCGTCTTTATCACAAACCAGAACAATTATGCCTGTTCGTTTGTCGGTAGAAGAATTAGTTATCAATGACTCTTTCATCAATTACTGCCTTGAGAAAAATGAGCAGGATATATTGTATTGGGATCAATACCAGAAAGACTATCCTGATCAGATAGACATTGTTGAAGAAGCAAAACAGCTCGTTTTTTTGATGACAGGTTCCCTGACAGGCGCAGCCGGCGGTTTGCACCCGACCCCGGTAAAAAGATTTAACCTCCTGAGAGTCAGTGTATATGCTGCTGCCTGCGCACTCATTATTTTTGCAGGCTATTTTTGGTTAAAGAACAATACACATACAGACAATGTACATACGGAAAATGCCCTGGTTTTTACAACAAAACCGGGTGCCAAGCAAACTATTACACTTCCCGATGGAACAAAAGTATACCTCAATTCCGGCTCTACATTAACGCTAAGTGACAGCTTTGGCAAAATCGATCGCAAGGTATTCCTGGTAGGCGAAGGAGGATTTGATGTGATACATAATACCCGCCTGCCCTTTACAGTGAGTGTTGACAAGTACGATGTAAACGTTACGGGCACTTTCTTTAATGTACGGGCCTATCCGGGAGAGAAAACTACCGAAACATCCCTTTTAAGAGGAAAAGTAGATATACTGATCAAAAATGGTTCTTTAACGCCGTTACGCATGTCGTTAAGACCAAAACAAAAGTTTGTGCTTGATACAGAAACCGGGAAAAAGATAGAAGGAGATAACAGTGCTGAAGTACCTGAAAATAAAGTCAGTCCCCATATAGCAATTGAGGCACTATCCTACAACCGTGACAGCCTTAATATCGAAACCGCCTGGATACAGAATACATTGATCATCGAGGAAGAAACCTTTGAAATGCTCAAGGAAAAGCTGGAAAGATGGTATAATGTCCGGCTGATCTTTAAGGACGAAAAGGTGAAGCAATACGGGTTTACAGGAACCTTTCGGGATGAGAGCATAGAACAGGTATTAAAAGCTTTTAAAGATTCATATTTTTTTAATTATGCTATTGAAGGAACGGATATAATTATATCAAAATAAAAGGAGAAATGGATTGCGCCCATTCCTCCCGGAGTTCAAAAAAGGGGTAGGTCAAACTTTGCGGGTTATGCCTGCCCTATTGCTCATTTTTAAACAAAACAAAAGTATGAAAAAAAGGGACTTTCCAAAACTGCCCTGGAATCAGAAAATGTCCAGAATGATTCTGCTTATGAAATGTAGTCTTTTCCTGGTTTTTGCTACCGTACTGCAGGTAACAGCCAAAGAGGTCAGTTCGCAGGAAACGCTGACCGTACACTTCGATAACATAAAGCTTACCAAAGCCTTAAAAGAAATCGAGCGAAAAACCGATTACCGGTTTGTGTTCAGCACAATGGTCATGAAAGACGAATTCAAGGTAACCGTTAGCGAAAAAAACATATCTGTAAATGACCTGCTGAGAAAAATACTTGCAGGCACAGGACTTGTATCAAACCAGATGTCGGGGAAACTGGTAATTATCAAAAGCATGGAAGCCAATACGCCATCTTCTGCTGCAGCACCCCCTGTAAAAGGAAAGATTATAAATAATGGCGGGGAGCCCCTGGCCGGGGTAACCATCAGGTCAGGCAACAACATTACGGTTTCCGACACAGAAGGTAATTTCTCTATTGATGTAGAAAGCGGTGGTTCCATCGAAGTTTCTTACGTAGGCTATGCAACACAAACAATAAAAGTGGGAGCGCAAACCAGTATTGATATTGTGATGCAGGCGGTAGAAAATAAGCTGGATGAAATAGTAGTGGTAGGTTATAACACACAATCAAGAAGAAAGCTGACCAGCGCTGTGGCAACCATTAGCGGTGATGAAATAAATAAAAGAGTAGCCACTAATCCCGCTGCTTTATTACAGGGACAGTTGCCCGGGTTACAGGTAATTCAGGGTTCAGGCGAGCCAGGCAACGAAAATGTGAACATGCGCATACGGGGTGTAAGCACGTTTAGCGGTGCCGGGAACGATCCGCTTGTCATTGTAGACGGATTGCCGGGAAGCTTAACGGTTCTCAATCCCAATGATATAGAATCCATCAGTGTATTGAAAGACGCAGCATCTGCCGCTATCTATGGATCAAGGGGTGCAAATGGCGTAATTGTTGTAAAAACGAAAAAAGGAAAATCCGGTGGCTTTTCGCTTACCTACAATTATAACCTTGGACTTTCAAGGGCAACGTCCCTGCCGGACATGATCTATAATTCGGCAGAATATATGGAGTTGACCAACGAAGCAAGGAGTAATTCAGGCTTACAACCCATTTATACACAGGAGCAAATTGACCTGTATAAGAATGCCACGGACAGAACAAAATATCCAAATCATAATTGGCTGGATGACCAGTTTGTAACTGCTAACGTGCAAAACCATTATCTTAATCTCAATGGAGGAAAAGATGATACAAATTATAACTTAGGCATTGGCTATACAGATCAGCCTGGAACTATGATAGGATTTAAGTATAAAAAATACACCCTCGATCTGGGGCTCCAGTCCAAAGTACACAAAAGAATCACCATTGGCACGAATATTCAGATGCGCTACGGTGATAAAATAAACCCACGTCAGGGTGCAACTGATCAATTCTTATCTACTTTAGCGCAATCTCCCCTGTATGCACCTGTTTCGCCCGATGGATCAAAGTATATATATAAGGCTTACCCTCTTGAACAGGGAAATAAAAATACCGTTGCAATAGTACAGAATGACGTAAGAACCAGAACCGATGATTATTATATACAGGGTAACCTGTCTCTTGATGTTGAAATTCTGAAAGGACTGGTATGGGAGAACAGGGGCGGTGCTAATTACGGTACAGTCAAAACTAATGATTTCCGGCCTATCATTCCTCTGTATTGGTGGCATGATCTAAGCTATGCGACCAATTTAGATGTAGGTTCTCCCGGACTCGATGTAGGCAGAAACGATAATATTTATACAGTTTTTTACAGCCAGCTGAACCTCAGAAGAACTTTTGGCAATCATACCATTTCAGCACTTGCAGGTATTCAGCAGGAGCATAATAAATACAGCTTCCTGAATGCCGGACGTGTGCGCTACACAACCAATCTGCTCAGGGAGATCAATGCAGGACCGACAAGTGGCATGTACAACTCCGGCAGCTCCAATGAATGGGCGATCCAGTCGTATTATGGCAATGTAAACTATGATTTCCGGGATAAGTATTTGTTGGGCGCCAGTATTCGATACGACGGAACGTCCCGCCTGCCCAGGGACACCCGTTGGGGACTGTTCTATTCCTTCTCCGGTGCCTGGCGTATTTCCGAAGAGAATTTTATGCGCGACATAACCTGGTTAGATGATTTAAAGATCCGGGGTTCCTGGGGGGAATTGGGAAATCAAAATATTGCTTTTTCCAATGGTACTCCTAATTATTACCCTTATCAACCTATATTACAAGCCAGAGATTATGTATTCGGAACAACTATTACTCCCGGCTACGCTGCCAGCGGACTGGTTGATCCTAATCTTACCTGGGAAACAACACGGGTGTTTGATATCGGTCTTGATATGACACTGCTGCAGAACAAGCTTAATATCACTGCAGACTGGTTCAATAAGTACACTTTTGATATTTTGAGATCTTCCCAGGTTCCTCTTTGGCTGGGCTTAAACGCACCCACTATCAACAATGGGGCCGTCAGGAATAAAGGATTTGAAGTAAGCGCACAATATCGCGATCAAATAAGTAAAGAAGTCGGCTTCACAGTTGGCGCCAACGTGCAGGCCTATAAAAACAAGCTGGAACAATTTGGCGCCCGTGAAATAAGTGGAAACACCATTCGGGAAGAAGGTCGCGCATTGGACGAATACTATGTGTATATATGGGATGGCATATTCCAGAACCAGGATGACATTGACAAGTCGCCCAAACAACCTGTTACACCATCTCCCGGAGATCTGAAAATCAAGGACGTTGACGGCAACGGAGTGATCAATGACCAAGACCGTACTTATGTAAGCGGAAGATATCCTGCTTATCAATACAATTTTACGCTGGGATTTGATTGGAAAGGATTTGATTTTTCTGCACAATTATATGGATCACAAGGACAAAAAGTATATGTATCCGGTTGGGGAATTGAGCCATTCAGGCAGGGGTCTGTTCCGACAACAGACTGGCATAATCGCTGGACACCCGATAACCCCAGCACTACGATGCCCAAGTTATACGTGGCAGACGGATACGCACCTGTGCAGAATTATGCTTCAACCTATTTTTTAAAAGACGCTTCTTTTACCAGGCTGAAGAACATCCAGATAGGATATACTGTTCCGTCACAGATCGTTAGCAAAGCTACTATAAAGAGTTTGCGGGTATACTTTGCTGCCGATAACGTATTTACGATCAGCAAATATCCGGGACTTGATCCGGAGCGTATAACAGGTGGACAATATGTTACCTATCCTCAACTTCGCACGTTTACATTTGGTGCAACTGTTCAATTTTAATTCTAAAAATACTGGGTATGAAAACCATTAAAATATTAATATTATTTACCGGACTTACAGTGGGTCTGCTTTTGCAATCCTGTAACAAAGGCTTGCTGGATGTGTCCCCACCTGATCAATTGTCTACTACTATTTTCTGGCAAACGGAAGCGGATGCAGATCTGGCATTAACCGGTTTATATAACTACCTGTACGAACCTGGCGGAAACTGGGCTAATGCACAATATACCATCATGGGCTGGGATACCTATACGGATGATTGCTACGGACAGCATGATTATGGCGGAGGTCGTAGCGCTACATCTTCTGGTATCACTCCCAACTCGGGAGCATATGTACTTAACTATTATAACAATAATTATCGGGCTATCGCCGCTATTAATTCCTTTCTTTCGAATGTAGATAAAGTTTTAACAGGCGAAAAACTGGAGCGTTATAAGGGCGAGGCTTACTTTTTAAGAGGGTTCAATTACTTGTGGCTGGCCGCGTTATATGGAAATGTGCCTATTATAACTGAAGATCCATTTGCATTAAACTTTTCAGAAGGCAAAGCAAAGTCTCCAAGAGCCGATGTATACAAACAGGTAGAGGAAGACCTGGACAAAGCCATTGCAGTGCTGCCTGACGAAGCATATGCTACTGGGCACGTCACCAAAGGTACAGCACAGGGATATAAAGTAAGAGCGCTCATGTACCAGAAAAAATTTGAGGAAGCGGCATTACTTGCAAAACAGATCATTGATGACGGTAAATTTTCTCTTAACCCGAATTATGCAGAAAATTTTTACAAGCCGGGCCAGGAAAGTAGTCCTGAGATCATGTTCAGCGTAAGATTTATGAAACCGAATGTAGTGCATGGAGATGGCGCAGCACTTGTTGTAACTATGCAGGCCTGGGCAGGCTATGTAGGCACACAAGATCTGATAAATGAGTATGAAACAGGAGATCCCAGAAAAGTAATGACCTTCTTCCAGGCAGGTGACGGACCGGCCGAAGGATGGCCGTTCAGCAACCCGGCAATAGCAACACCCGGGGAAGGATCATGGAGCGCAGGGTTTTACCTGCCAAGAAAATGGATGACCCCGGGAACCTGGAATCCAACATATGGCGTATTGGGTGACCAGGATTATGTTCTGCTACGCTATGCGGATATTAAGCTGATGTATGCTGAAGCACAGAATGAAGCATCCGGTCCTGACGCGTCTGTATACCAGCAGGTAAATGAGGTGCGCGCACGTCCGGGCGTAAATATGCCGGCACTGGCCGCCGGTCTCAGTAAGGACCAAATGCGCGAAAAGATCAGGCATGAAAGAAGGGTTGAATTTCCATTTGAAGGTTTGCGTTATTTTGACCTGAGAAGATGGGGAATAGCTACGGAGAAACTGAATGGTTTTGTACAAAACCCGACAGTAGCGCCTGATATTAAGATCAAGTATGAAGATAAATATGAATTTTGGCCCATACCGCAAACGGAAATAGACAGGAACAGAGGGGCGCTCGAACAAAATCCGGGGTATTAGTTGGTTAACTTACCTGTAACCTGTGGAGCTGACCAAAAATGTCGTTGTGAAGGTATATCGCAATGATGAAGCTTTTGGTTAGCTCCATTGGTATTATCTTTTAGATAATTACTTCCAAGCAATGCAATAAAATATTTGACGAAGAAGCAGAACTTCTCTTTCCAAAAAATAGTATGAAGCCTACAGCCCTAACGTTATTTCTTATGTCGTTCCTCGTAAGTTGTAATCCGGCAAAAGAAATTACCCTTTCCGGCTCCACGGAAACCTCTTCATTAAAGATCACGGCCGATAAACACAATGCACAGCTTACTGAAATTGGGTGGGATACCGAGGGCACAGGACGTGATACAATCAATTTGTTGAGCATGCCTGCTAAGTTACAATTACAAAAAAATGGACTGCTGCTAAGCACGAAAACAAAAAGCAAAATAATAAGCAGGCACGCTATACAATACGAATTCTTATTACCCGGAAATAAGCGGCTCACCTGGGAAATTGCAACAAAAAACAGCGAGTTAACCATGCAATTATTGAGCAATGATGATATTGATGACGTAGTTGATAAAATTGAGCTTCTCTTACCGTTTGATCCCGGGAAGGCGATGACCTCGGTGATCAGCAGCAATTGGAACAATGAGAATAAATTTATACTGCCGGTTGTAATAAGCGCTCCGGACATCGGACAGATGCTGACCACCGGAACAGGCAATAAAGAAATAACCGGTTATTCTAAAGGCAACAGATCGGAAGGTACCCTGCATACAACAATAGAAATGCCCATCCCCGGAAAAGGATCTAACAGTGGCTTGAAGTTTAGCCCCCTTATACTGCCTGCCCCACAGGGTTATACTGATGAAGATAAATGGAAAGCTGCCCGCAGGGGATGGTTTAATTTTATTCAGCAGAGCTGTGGCGCTTCCGGAGGTGGTGAAAAAGTAGTGGGCGTATGGGCGAATAATGCCTTGAGTGACCCTGTTAGCAGCACCATATATATGCTGGCGGATGCTGTATTATTGGTTCCGGAGCTGGCTCCCGGAGTTTCTGTCGCACCAATTCTCCGGCGTTCGGTAGATTATTTTATTAATCACAAAACTACTTCCTATGGATTGGTGGGTTATACCGCAGGAGGGACACCTGCTTCGGAAGATGATAAAGGAGACCCTGATCCCAATGACCGAACTTATAATGCGGGTCAACACCAAATGGTCATGGATGGAAACCCTTCCCTTATTATTGGGTCCTGGGCTTATTACAAAGTGAGTGCTGACAAAGAATGGTTAATAAGCAACATAAAAACCCTGGAGCTACTCGCCAATTATATGGCGTGCAGGGATGTTGACGATGACGGGATCATAGAATCCAAACAAAGCGGGAACAGTAAATCAAGACCTCCCAGAAACCCGGATATGGCTTATGACGCGTATGCTTCCGGGCACAAAAATGCATATATAAACGCGTTAGCTTACAGGTCTTTTAAATGTTTAGCATACCTGGAAAAAGAACTGGGAAACAGCGAAGTTGAGGAAAAATATTTACGCCTGGCAGCCCGGATCAAAGCTGCGTATGTAAAGACATTTTATAACGCAGAAAGCGGGTGGCTTGCATGGTGGAAAAGTGAAGATGGGAAACTCCACGACATTTATTCAGATATACCAACAAGCTTAGCCATTTCATATGGCATTGTTGATAAACAGGCAGGAAAAGAAATGCTTCAACGATACTGGGCTGCTCTTGAGAAAACTCCGTTTAAACGCTTCGATCTGGGTGTACCTGTTTGCATCCGTCCCGTTAATGAAGAAGATATGGAACACTATACAGCATTTCAAATGTTCCTGAATGGCGGTTGTGCTGTTAGTAACACGTCGTGCACATTAGATGCTTTATACTGCGTTGGTATGACCGAACAGGCAGACATGATTTTAAATGCCATGCTTAAGAGGCAGAAAGAAGGAGTATTTCCGAATGGCGGCGGCTTCCAGAATGGCTTTGTTGACAAATATCCCATGGGGGGAGAAATATACGATTGGCAGGGAAATACCGCCGGTTATGAGGGGTATCTGGTGTATTGCTGGACTTTTCTTCAATCTCTTCTGTATAAAGACCCGGAATTAAGAAAATTACGGGATATTTATTGACCCTTATTGCAAAGCATTTGATGCAATGGTCATTGTATCTATTTAAAATCCTGTATAACTTATACCACATGAAAATCTTTTTTACGCTGTTTTCCCTTTTCGCTGCTATCGCCCATGCCCAAACGATCCATGTTACCGATTACGGTGTTCAACCCAATAGTTTTGCTGATGCTACCAGGGGCGTACAAAAGGCCATTGAAGAGTGCCGTAAGCACGATCGATCCACCATTATTTTTCCCGGAGGCAGGTATGATTTTTGGCCGGATAATGCTGTTGAAACCCATTATTATATTACCAATACCTCTTCTGAGACGGAAGTGTCCGAAAAGAAACAGCGGGTAGGTCTTCTATTTAAAAATCTTAAAAATATAACCATTGAGGGGAGCAATGCGGTTTTTGTATTTCACGGTAAAATGATCACCTGGGTGATCGACAGCAGTGAAAATATAAATATCCGGAATGTTTCAGTAAACTATGAACGCCCGGGCATATCAGAAATGACGATCAAAGAAATAACACCGGCATCCGTTATGGCGGCTATTCATCCCGATTCAAAATTTACCATCATCAACGGACAGCTGGAATGGTATGGTGAAAAATGGATAACCCGTAATTTCCACGCGGTGCTGGTGCGTCCCCAAGAAGGAACTTTATTTTACAGCAACTGGGCTCCTTTCTTACATAGTAAGGCAGAAGTAATTGCGCCGCTTACCGTACAATTCACAGGCGATTTTTCCTCGTTTAAAGCCCGGCCGGGAGACGTGCTCACCATCCGTGACCGCTACCGGGATTATGTGGGTGCATTCCATAACCGTTCAAAAAATATCAATCTTTTCAATGTGCATATGCATTCCATGCACGGACTTGGCATTGTTTCGCAGTTTTGCGAAAACCTTTCTTACGACAGCGTTTTTGTTGAGCCGGCGGCTGGTAGCGGCAGGGTGATAGCTTCTTCGGCCGATGGTATGCATTTTTCCGGCTGTAAAGGACAGATCACTATTAACCATTGCAGGTTCCGGGGTATGCACGATGACCCGGTGAATGTACATGGCACTCATTTGAAGGTAACGGAAATCATTTCTCCGGTTAAATTGAAGCTGCGGTTCATGCATCACCAAACCTATGGCTTCCCCGCGTTTGCTGCAGGCGATAGCGTGGCTTTTTTGCATGCGGCAGCCTTGCAGATATTTGGTACAGGCGTTGTACAATCTGCCAGCCTCATTAACGAAAGGGAAATGATAGTGGAAATGCAACAACCTTTTCCCGGCATATTAAAAGAAGGCGATGCCCTGGAAAATATTACCTGGACACCTTCGCTTACTATTCAAAACTCAAGGTTCGAAGGCACTAATACACGTGGCACTTTAGTAACCACACGTCGCAAGGTTATAATTGAAAACAATATGTATTACCGCACCGGAATGCACGCTATACTCATAGAGAATGATGCTTCCGGCTGGTACGAATCAGGCCCTGTAGCCGATGTTACGATCCGCAACAATCAATTTATTGAATGCGGGTATAATTCAGGCGATAATAACTATATCATCCATATCAATCCTGAAGCACATCAGTTGATACCGGGTTATTACGTGCATAGCAATATCCGGATAGAAAATAATTTCTTCAAAGTATACGACTACCCGGTTGTATCAGCTAAAAGCATCGACGGACTTTTGTTTACCGGCAATACGATAGAAAGATCCGGTTTTATGGCGGCAGGTGATAAAAGACCCTCTGTTCGTTTAATTGCCTGCGCAACGGTAAAGGTTGACAATAATATATTTAAAGATGATGAGCCTGAAATCCGGGTAGAAAAAATGAAAAGGAAAGATGTGAAAACAGATATTAAAAAGATTTTGAGCGATGACCAATAAAGGATTCTCAATTCAGCAGGTTGAAAACCTTAACAAACGTGGCGTGGTCCTCCGATCTCCACTCCGTTTGTATGAATGATATTAATCATCAGCCCGGCATAGCTGAAGCAAAGTATCTTTGCGGGGGCGGACATCGCTGCCCTGAAAGTATAATTATGGATAATATTTTGCAAAACCTGGAGGCGATCAGGAGAAGGATCAGGATGGCTTGCGAATCAGCAGGAAGAGATTCCGGGCAGGTAAGGCTGCTGCTGGCTACTAAAACAGTTCCTCCCGACCGTATTAAGATAGCATTGGATGCCGGGGAGAGGCTGATCGGAGAAAACAAGGTACAGGAACTGAAAGAAAAATATGAAGCGCTTAAAACGGTTTCACATGAAAAGCATTTTATAGGTCACCTGCAAACCAACAAGATCAAAGAAGTATTAAAATTCGGTGTTTCCTGCATTCAATCGCTGGACCGGGCTGATCTGGCGGAAAAGCTGCATCAGCGGCTGCTTTTTGAAAAGAAAAAAATAGATGTGCTGATACAGGTGAATACCTCTGCAGAAGAAAGCAAATTCGGCATACCGCCGGAGGAAGCAATCCCGTTTGTAAGGAAAATCGCCGGATTGGACACTTTGCATATTAAAGGATTAATGACCATCGGTCTTTTCAGCGCTGAAAAGGAAAAAGTAAGAACCTGCTTTAAAGTACTGAGGCAGCTACAGCAGCAGATCATACAGGAAAACATACCGCGGGTTGAAATGAAAGAGCTTTCCATGGGAATGAGCGGCGACCTGGAAACCGCCATTGAAGAAGGCGCCACCATCGTAAGGGTCGGTACCGCTATCTTTGGACAAAGGATATACCCGGACAGCTATTACTGGAATGAAGGGGAAGCAAAAAAAGATACCGGCAAATAGAGCATTCTTATGACAGGAACATGCAAAAATTGGGGAAGCCCTGAAAGCCTATAAATGTCGTTGGTGTTCGTGCATTGGGTATGTGATTTTGCATTACCAACAATAACGAAGAAAGAAAGTTCTAAAACATATAGTGCGTAATAAACCCGAAATCATCGATGCCTGTTTCGTAGAATCTTGCAGACGAATATTTATAATCCTCAGGCAATTTACAGAGTCCTGCTTTAACCGGGTTCCAGTGAATATAATCTAGTTTCTGTTCATAAACTGCATTGGTTCTAAGTTCTATACTTAATGCATTTCTTTCCCAAAACTGATAGTCTCTGTCTTTTGCATCCACTTTAAAATGGGACAATACCTGCAAATTATTTTTTAGTAAGTCTGCTTTAATACGTTGAGCCGTAAATTTCAAAAAATCTCTTTGAACGGCATTTGCCTTGTATCCGGCCTTCATTTGCCATATCAGGTGTAAATGATTAGGCATGATAATAAAAGCATTTAAAATGATGCGGTTCTTTTCTACAAGAAAACGAAGGCTGTTTACAATAATGTCTTTGTATTTATCTGGTGCCAGGAGTCTTTTCCATTCCAGGTTTGTTGCAGTAAAAAAATTGGGATATTCGGTAATGATATTTTTCATATTAACAATAAGATTGCAGGCATTATAAATAGCTAAATATATAAAATAATCTCCATATCGTTGTTGGTGAAGCCAAAACACGGTCCCTGCACTCAACACCCAACAACGGCATTTGAAATACCCCAAGAACGCCGTTATTGATGTTCGTTGGGTATGCAGGTGAGCATCATCAACAACTATCATTATAAGCATAAAGCTAATGCATAAAATATCACCACATCGCTGTTGGTGAAGTTCAGAACACAGTCCCTGTGCTCAACACGCAACAATAGCATTTAAAATACCCAAGGTGCCGTTGTTGGTGTTGTGAGGAGGCTTGCGCACAGGCATCACCAACAACTGTCATTATAAGTATAAGGCTAATGCATAAAATATCACCACATCGCTGTTGGTGAAGCCAAAACACGGTCCCTGCACTCAACACTCAACAATAGCATTTAAAATACCCGAGGTACCGTTGTTGGTGTTCGTGCGTTGGGCATGCAGGTGAGCATCACCAACAACTATCATTATAAGTATAAAGCTAATGCATAAAATATCACCACATCGCTGTTGGTGAAGCCAGAACACAGTCCCTGCGCTCAACACGCCACAACAACGGTGGCTGAAATACCCTGAGCGCCGTCATACGCCGGCTAGATCACCTGGAACCCATATGCGTACGGATCATCATCATCAATGATAATGGTATTATAACCAGTAATCATTGCCCAGCCTTCAATACCAGGGAGGATCGCATTCCTGCCATCACCGAACGCATTGATGACTTCCTCTTCAATTGTGCCGGTGAATTTTGAACCGATAATACTCTCGTGGATAAAACGGTCTCCCTTTTTTAATTTGCCTTTAGCATACCATTGGGCCATACGTGCAGATGTACCCGTACCGCAAGGAGACCGGTCGATCGCTTTGTCTCCATAAAAAACAGCATTCCTGGCGGTAGCGCTGCTGTCCAGCACAGCCCCGGTCCATTGCACATGACTGAGCCCATGAATATTTTTATCTTCGGGGTGAACAAATGAATATTTTTCATTCAGTCTTTTTCTCACTACCCGGCTCCAACTAATCAACTGGTCTGCGGTGTAGCTTTCCAATCCTTTAAAATTCTCCTGCGGATCAATGATCGCGTAAAAATTTCCGCCATAGGCAACATCGAGTGTCAGCTCTCCCAGGTCAGGGCATTCCACGGTTAAGCCTGATGCTGCCAGGAAGGATTTTACGTTCGTGAGCTTTACAGACTTTACCTTTTTCCCTTCCTGCTTATAATTTATCAGCACTAATCCCGCGGGTGTTTCCAGTCTCAACCTGCCGGGCGTTTTAGGGATGATCAATCCTTCTTCAATGGCTATGGTAACCGTGCCTATAGTTCCATGTCCACACATCGGCAGGCAGCCGCTGGTTTCAATATACAACACTCCCATATCATTGGCTTCGTCTGCCGGCGGGTAAAGAATGCTACCGCTCATCATATCGTGTCCCCGGGGCTCAAACATCAGTCCCTTCCTGATCCAGTCGTATTCCGAAAGGAAATGTAACCTCCGCTCCATCATACTGTTTCCTTTTAGCAGGGGACCGCCGCCGGCCACCAGCCTGACCGGATTACCACAGGTATGCGCATCAATACAGGAAAACGTTTTTTTCATTTGTCTTTAAGCCTAATGTAATAAAAGACTCCCGGCCTTTTCCGGGAGATACTGCGGTACTTCACGAATGTATTGTTTTTAGCTTACGGTCAGCTCTTCCTTCCCGATGTGCAGGTATTCCGGCAAAACAGGACGGCTGGCTATGGCATCATCAATTACTTTCTGCACCCTTGCCTTCTCTTCTCCCTGCAACGGAAGACGCGGTGCCCTTACATATTCGTTGCTCAAACCTTCTGCAACAGCAGCCAGCTTGATGTATTGCACAAGACGCGGGTGAATATCCAGCTCAAGCAAAGGCATGAACCAGCGGTAGATCTTCAGGGCTTCCTCAATTCTACCGGCTTTTGCCAAGTTGAAAACAGCTACGGTCTCTCTCGGAAAGGCATCTACCAGTCCGGCAACGGATCCATGGGCGCCTACCAGTTGCGACTCCAGCGCAATAGTATCCACGCCACCCAGTATCTTGAACCGGTCTCCGAAGCGGTTCAGCATGCGGGTGACATTTGTTAGGTCTCTGGTAGACTCTTTCACGGCCTGGATAGTAGGATAATCAGCCAGCTGCGCAAACATATCTGTGGTGACCTGTATTCCGTAATCAACAGGATTATTATAGATCAGTATAGGAAGGGACGAAGCTTTGGCAACTGTTTGAAAATAAGTAACCACTTCCGCATCAGAAGCCCTGTAACGCATTGGCGGCAACAACATCAGTCCGTCAGCACCTGCCTTTTCTGCCCTTTTAGCGAAATCTACTGCTTCTTTGGTTACCTGCTCTGCAATGTTCAGGATAACAGGAAACCCCGCCGGCACTACTTCCTTTGCGGCGGCCAGCAGTTCAAATTTTTCCGCTGTGCTTAAAGTGCTGGCTTCTCCCAGTGTACCTGCAATGATGGCGCCCGATACCCCTGCATCTACCTGTACACGAAGATTTTTTTTGAACATGTCAAAATCTATCTCATCCTGCGCATTAAAGGGTGTTAACAACGCCGGGTAAACACCGTACCAAAGTTTATTCATGATCGTGATGATTGTTTGCCAAATAATATTTGTAAAATGAAGTAACAAATGACAGCCACAAAGTTAAGTCATAACATATTGCAGGATTACATACCAATTAATCAATACTTTACCAATATTAACTTACCGGTTCAGCCGGCAATATTCTGCAGGTATTTTGCCAGGTAATCTTTTGGGGAATCGCCGGATATGCTTTTGAATACCCGGTTAAAATTGGTAATGCTTTTAAAGCCACAGTAATAGGCAATAGTGGAAATACTGTCGAAATTGCCGTTGATCAGTTTTTTGCGGGCTTCATTCACTCTCATCTGGTTCAAAAAAGTAATGAAAGTAACGCCTGTATGTTTTTTAAAATACCGGCAGAAAGCCTGCGGCGTAAGACAGGCTTCTGCTGCAATATCATCCAGCGAGATCTCGCGCTGATAGTGTTTTGTAAGATAGTTGTAGATCTTTGCCATGCGAAGCCCCTCTCCTTCTGTAATAAAGTCTCCTGAAGATTGTGCCAGTTGCGGCGGACGCGGTGTCATCCTGGGAAAAGATTGCAACAACGACAGGAAGCTCAGAATCAGGTCTGCGTTGGAAGACTCCTGTATCCTTAACATTTTAGCAGCTATCTCCTTCTGAAAGGAAGCCGGCACCTTGAACCCACCTTTATATTCCTTAAAAAACGTATCCAGTTGCTGCAGCTCGGGTAATTGCAGCAGGTTGAACAGACTGCCTGCCGGATCAAAGAAAATAGAAAGCGAGTGTATACCTTTTTCAACAGAAGCGGGAGACAACTCTCCTTTAAAAACATGGGATTGGTTAGGTGCGATCAGGAAAATATCGTTGGAGTGGAACAAATGCATGCTGTTATCAACGATCACTGTCCCCTTTCCCTTTAGCACCCAGATAAGCTGCGCTTCCTTATGCCGGTGCAGATAAGGATAGAACTGAGGTATTTTATCTTCCTGTACAATGACCGTTTTTCCCGGTGTTACCGGAATCGTAAACTGAAGCGCTTTCATGCCCTGAGCGATTTTTAATATGGCGTCTACAATTTACAAAAATTAACATAAAAAATATTTTTTATGCTTATTCAGGTTAAAATACGGTTGTAATTGGTTTATTCTTGCACAAATTAAAGAGTGCCACCCAACCCGGCAGCGCTGGTAAAGCGGCCTGGCAGAACAGGTAAGCGCTTTAAGGTTAATGATACATTATCTAGTATCATGTCAGCGATAAAACGACGGCTAATATTTCCCGCTGATTTCGCAAATAAGCGCAGAAGGTTTTGATTATCTGCGGAATTCAGCGGAATCTGCGGGAGATCTCAAATGAAAATTCATGTTTGACATGACACTAGTATACAAATTGTCGCATTTCCTCCCTCATCTGTAATACCTGCAGCCGGCCATATGCCGGAGCAGCTGAGGCGATATAATCCTCAACCGCTTTTTCAACCGGACAGATCAGGGAAGAGAACCAAGAAGCTTTCTTTAAAGAGGATCCCTTCGTATCTTTCTGTACGGTATCGGTTATAGCTACCCGTTATTCCCCTATAATTACAGCCCACCCGGATGACAATTCAAACACAGCCAAACAAATAATGTGATACATTTGACCTTACAGCAGTATACAATGAAATACCGGTATTTAATAATTTGCTTCTTTTTATTTCCGGCCTTGCGGTCGCCCGGTCAGCAGCAACAGCAAATAAGTCAACAGCGCATCCCACCTGTACTGACATCCCTGATGGCAAATCCAGATGCGACTAAATGGATACTGAAAGATTCGCTTCTGCTACAGTTTAATACACATCACACACAAGGACTGTTAAAGATTGGTAACTATTTTTACCTCAGCGCCGTGGAAGTTCGTACCTGGCCACACTCCTACGGAAAAGTCATCAACGGTTATGACCGGGATACCGGCGATGGCTCGGGTCACCTGTTTAAATTCGACCATACCGGCAGACTAATTGCCCAACTACAGCTGGGTGAAGGGGATAGTTATCATCCGGGTGGCATTGACTTCGACGGAAAGCACATATGGGTACCCGTTTGTGAATACAGACCGTACGGAAAATCCATACTCTACAAGGTGGACCCTGAAAGCATGACCGCTACACCGGTGGCAAGCTGCAATGATGCTATCGGTGCAGTTGCATATAACAGTGAGAAAAAAGAGCTTATCGGGATGAACTGGGATGCAGAACATTTTTACAAATGGAAAAAAGGAAAGACCGATATATTACAATTCATCAGCAGGCAAAAGAATGATCATCACTTTATCCGCTACCAGGATTGCCAGTATATCGGTAAGGATATCATGCTTTGCTCCGGACTGCGTAGTTATCAGTCCGGCTCTTCCCGCTTCGGGCTGGGTGGCTTACAGGCTATCCGTTTGTCAGACTATTCCGCTGTCTGGGAAATACCTGTTCCCATATGGGTGGGCAATAATATACCCCTGAACAATAATCCTTTTTTCGCAGAAGCAACAGAAAGCAAAACCACACTGTATTTTGTACCCGAAGATGACAGGTCCGTCATGTATGTCTACGAGTTGAAATAGATGTTCCGGGAAACGCAAAGACGGAAGGATAAAATCAGGGGATAGTTATTGAGATGCAGATTCCCGGTAAGTATTGCGTATGGGAAACTACATTTAGCCCGCACAAAAACAGCAGATCAAAAAGCACAACAACTTTTCTAGTGCTGTAACATTTCCCCATCTGCCACGTATACGCTGTAGCTGTATGGCATTTCTCTTCCGAATAATGAAAAACCACTCAAAAGGTTTTTGCAACGTTCACAAGGTGCTTTTTGCCATTCAAGGGTAATCACTTTTTTCCCGGATTTTTCGAAAATAATTTTGATGCACAATAGCCACATTATGAAGTACCTTCTTACGATATTGTCTTTCTGGATCATGGCAGATATTTCTGCACAGAACATAACCGGACGGGTGCCTGACGATGAGCTGAGGCCGGTGGCTAATGCAACGGTGGCCTTGTTACTGGCTAAAGATTCTTCGGAAGTAACTTCGGTTATTACCGATACAGAAGGTGAATTCAAATTCAGTAACCGCGCCAATCACACCTACCTTATAAAAGTAACGGCTGTAGATCACGTGCCCTCCTTTTCCCCGGCTTTTGAGATCAATAACAACGACTACGAGCTACCTGCTATCGTGCTGGGTAAGACCAATACAGTCCTGTCTGCCGTTACGGTTACCGCCAAAAGACCTCCCGTAGAGGTGAAGGCGGGAAAAACCGTGGTGAACGTAGAAGCTTCGCCCACGAATGCAGGGCTGAATGCGTTGGAGCTGCTGGAAAAATCACCCGGCGTATCGGTGGATAATGACGGGAACGTAAGCCTGAAAGGAAAGGGTGGCGTGATCATTCTTATTGACGGCAAACAAACGTATCTGAGTGGTCAGAACCTGGCGGCATTTTTAAAAAGCCTGCAGGCAAGCGGGTTAGACCAGATTGAGATCATGACCAATCCACCCGCGAAATATGATGCAGCGGGCGGGTCCGGTATCATTAATATCAAAACAAAAAAGGGAACAATCAGGGGGATGAACGGCAATATGAATTTCAACTATTCCCAGGGATTTTATCCTAAATATAATGGCGGCGCCAATTTTAATTACCGGAATAAGAAGATCAACATCTTCGGAGGATATAACGGCGGCGTATGGGAAGGGATCGGTACACTCACCATCAACAGGAACTTTTATAAGGAAGAGGTTTTTTCAGGCACATCGGCGCAAACAACAGACAGGCATAACAAAGCCAGCTGGCATAATATCAAGCTGGGGGCAGACTATTATTTTACCGACAAGGATGTTGTGGGCGTTGTTGTGAACGGTAATATAAATCCGTGGAAAAACTGGCAGCAAAGCACTTCTTACCTGAACGATGTAAACCACCAGCTTACCTCTGCATTCATATCAGAAGCTTATAATGCAAACAATTCAAATAACATCACCACCAATCTCAATTATAAGCACAGCTTCGATTCTACGGGCAGGGAAATTTCCGCAGACCTTGATTACGGCTATTATTACAGCCGCGGAAAAAACACGCTTTCTACTAAAGTTCTGGATGCCTCCCAAACCCAGAAAGGTAATACGATCTTACTGGATGGGCTTTTCCCTTCCACTACAAGATTATATACAGCCAAGGTAGATTATGTACATCCTTTCTCGAAGACCATGAAGCTGGAAACAGGCGTTAAAAGCAGCATCGTAAATATAAACAACGACGTTATTTATAAAAGGGATACCAGCACCGGCTGGTTTGCAGACGAAGAAAGGAGCAACCATTTTATTTACAAGGAGAACGTAAATGCCGTTTACGCCATCCTCAGCGCGGGCATCAAAAAATGGGAATTGAGCGGGGGACTTCGTGTAGAAAATACAAATGCGGAGGGTACACAGGTAAAAGGAGATTCAAGCTTTACCCGGCACTATACCAGCTTATTTCCCAATGCATCGGTTTCATACAACATGAATGAAAAGAACCAGTGGGGATTAAGCTACAGCCGCAGGATCAGGCGGCCGGATTATAACGATCTGAATCCTTTCGTATTTTGCTTTGATTCTCTT
>CAKSVK010000045.1 GCA_934502905.1 uncultured Chitinophagaceae bacterium | reverse complement strand
CGGTGGAAATATGCCCCTGTTCAATATCCGCTACCGGTCTGGTTTTATTGTCAATTGCTTTCAGGAAATCGAGCATATGCAGGCGTGTAGCCGGTGCAGCGTGTAGCTCTATATCCGGCTCTTTCAGGTCTTCCGGGTATTTTTCTTTTTCATACACAACGTCCTTATGGATCTTTTCTCCTTTGCCTACAGGAATAAAATCGTATTGCATGGGACTACCATACAGGCTGCCTTTATCGCCGTACAGCTTGAAAGCCCAGGGATATTGCGGGTCGTTAGGCGTACCCCAGGTGCGGTGTTCCCACACGCAGTTCAACCCGTCATATTCAAATATGGCAGTCTGCGTATCAGCTATATTGCTTTTTCCGCCCTTGTCCACATAAATGCCTCCGGCAGAGCTGATCTTTTTCGGCCAACCCAGCTGGAGCATCCACCTTACCGTATCGAACATGTGTACGCACATGTCGCCCATAATGCCATTGCTATATTCCATGAATGTACGCCACCATCCGCGATGCGGCATACCGTCGAAAGGACGCAGCGGCGCGGGTCCTGTCCACATTTCATAATCAAAATAATCAGGTACCGGCTCTACGGGTGGATTCCCGTTTCTGCGCATATGATAATAACAGCACATTTCCGCATGAGATACCTTGCCCAGCAATCCCGCATCCACTATATTTTTCTTGGCCTCAATTAAATGAGGTGTGCTTTTTCTTTGTGTACCGATCTGTACCACACGGTTATGCTTACGCGCAGTTGCCAGTATGGCTTCTCCTTCCAGGACATCCACACTGATCGGTTTCTGCAGGTACACATGTGCACCGGCTTTTATAGAATCTATTGCCTGCAGGGCATGCCAGTGATCGGGAGAGCCGATCAGCACGATTTCCGGTTTTTGTTCCGCCAGCAGCTTTCGGTAATCGCCATATAACGCGGGCTTCTTCCTGCCGGGCAATCGCTGCCCTACCATTACGGCGGCATTTTCCAGCATGTGACGGTCCGGATCGCATAATCCCACTACTTCTACAGGCGCCACCTGTATCAGCCTGAACAGATCGCTTTTTCCGTACCACCCGGTTCCTATTAAGGCTACCCTGCGGGTTTGGGATGTTGCATGAAAATCCATACCGTTGGCCTTTAATGCAGCCAGCGCCAGCATGGCAGAAGTACCTTTAATAAAATTCCTTCGATTGAATTGTGAATGACTCATATGGCAACCGTATTATGTTGTACGTTGATTAAAGATAGGCAATTTGAAAATGAGCGGGTGTGAAAATGTGGCAATTCAAAAATGTTTGCAGGCTACCCTATGTCCTGTGCCTGTATTTCGCAGCCTGCGTCTCAAAGCCTGTATCCTGCAACTTACAATATCCTGCTTATAATAATCCTCCTTCAATTATCAAAAACTTGTATATTTTCTTGTTTTCCCCGATATTCGGTATTGATTATAGAAAATTGATTACAAAATCTAATTGTTTTTTATGGACGCCAAAATAAAAGAAAGAGTAGATAGCTGGCTGCAGGGTTCATTCGATGAGGAAACCAAAGGTCAGCTCCAGGCTTTGCTTAAAGAAAATCCTGATGAGCTTACAGATGCATTTTATCGTAACCTGGAATTCGGTACCGGAGGTTTGAGGGGGATCATGGGAGTTGGTACCAACAGGATCAACAAGTACACGATTGGTATGGCTACACAGGGATATGCCAATTACCTGAACAGTGTTTATCCCGGCAAAGAGGTAAAAGTAGCTATAGCACACGATAGCCGTAACAACAGCCGGAAGTTTGCGGAAATCACTGCCAACGTGATGGCAGCAAATGGCATTAAAGTCTTTTTATTCGAGGCCTTGCGGCCTACACCGGAACTTTCTTTTGCTATCCGTCACCTGGGCTGCCAGGGAGGTGTGGTATGTACGGCTTCACATAACCCCAAGGAGTATAATGGTTACAAGGCATATTGGAATGACGGGGGGCAACTGGTGCCGCCGCATGATAAAAATGTGATCAAGGAAGTGGATAAGATTGCTTCGGTAGATGAAGTAAAATGGAACGGGGGTGAAAGTAACATACAGATCATCGGAAAGGATGTAGACAAGGCCTACCTGGAAATGGCGAAGTCCCTGAGCGTGTACCCGGATGTGATAGCAAGACAGCAAGACCTGAAAATCGTTTATACACCGATACATGGTACAGGTATCACTCTTGTGCCGGAACTGCTGAAACTATACGGTTTTACCAATGTGACGATCGTTGATGAACAATCGAAGCCCGACGGTAACTTTCCTACTGTGGTGTATCCTAATCCGGAGGAAAGTGAGGCCATGAGTATTGGTCTGAAAAAGGCCAAAGAGCTCAACGCCGATATTTTACTCGGTACAGATCCCGATGCAGACAGGGTAGGTATTGCTATTAAGGATACAAAAGGAGAGTGGCTGCTGGTGAACGGTAACCAGACTGCAGTGCTGGCATTCAGCTACCTGATAGAAGCACGTAAGTCCAAGGGGATCGCCAAGCCGAACGATATGGTAGTAAAAACGATCGTAACCACGGATATGATCGACCGTTTCGCGGAAAAGAATAATGTAGCATGTTATAATGTTTTAACAGGGTTTAAATGGATAGCGGAGCTGATCAAAGAAAAAGAAGGGAAGGAAGATTATATCGTAGGTGGGGAGGAAAGCTATGGACTGCTGGTGGGACCTGAGCTGCGGGATAAGGATGCGGTAAGCGCAGTGGCTATCTTATGCGAGATGGCTGCATATGAAAAAGATAAGGGGCGCAGCCTGTATGAAAAGCTGATTGACCTGTACGTACAGTGTGGCTTTTATAAGGAAAGCCTTATCTCCATTACCAAAAAGGGAATGCGTGGTCAGGAAGAGATAGCAGAGATGATGCAGGCGTACCGCGATAAAACGCCTGATGCCATTAATGGCTCGGATGTGGTGCAGCTGCTGGACTACCAGAGTAGTAAGGGCAAAAATCCAAAAACAGGTGAGGAATGGGATATCAACCTGCCCAAGTCAAATGTGCTGCAGTTTATACTTGCAGATGGTACCAAGATATCTGCCCGACCTTCCGGCACGGAGCCAAAGATCAAGTTCTACTTCAGTGTAAATACAAAGTTGAACAGCGCAGCAGATTTTGAAAAGACAAATGAGGAGCTGAATAAACGTATCCAGGCTATTATTGCAGATATGAAATTAAAATAATCAGCGTTTTTGCGGCTTTTGCCATTTGATTTTCACATTTGAGCAATTTATAATACCTTTGCGGCTCATTCCTGAGGGAATGAGCTTTTTTTATCACCCGCCGGGTGGAACGATTCTTGCATTTATGAAATAATCCTTCCCTTTCTGATTGCGAAAGCCATTTAGTGACTTTATTTTTCATTTAAAAAAAAGAACAAGGAATGGTACAGAAAACGTATTTTAAAACCAAAGATTATTGTAAAGTAAAGTTTTCAGTAAAACCTGAAGAAGCGGAAACGGTTGAAATACTGGGGCTGAACAGTGACTGGAACAATGCTGTGAGCATGAGCAGGAAGAAGGACGGCACATTTTCTGCGGATGTCAATCTGCCGAAGGATTCACGTCATGAGTTCAGGTATCTGGTCAATCATAACGAATGGATCAATGAGCCGGAAGCAGATAGTGAGGCTCCCAATATCTTTGGTGGTACCAATAGCATCATTACACTGTAAGCAACTTCGCTCCCTTTAGTAAATAACAGGAAGTGTTTCCATGCACCCAGGGGAAACCTTCTGCACATGAAGCCGTATCAAAGGTCTTGAAGCGGCTTCTTTTTTTAAGGCCCCTCATGTCTCCCTGCCTGTCCTGAACACATCCGGGTAGAATTTCTTTTTACAGAGAAGAAACGGTGCGGCGTAATAAAACCTGTATTTTCAGTTATACCATTTCACCTGTGGCACACAATCCGCACAGTCATTTTCTTACTTCCGAATTCCCGGTATTCTCCCTCCATTTTCAAATTAACCACATTATCACATTTTCTCATTCACCTTATCTCTCCTTTCCTTCATTTCCCGCCAGGTAGTCAGGATGATCCCTTCCTTTTCAATAAAGGCTTTCAGCCTGGGATCCATCATTGCCAGGTAATCGCCTCTGCGTGTGGGGCCCGAGTCGGAGATATGCTCGAATACTTCCGTAGTATTGGTGCAATGCATGATCACCATGGTAATACCCGGCTTCACAGACCTGAGCGCATCAATATATTTTTCTGTCTTAAATGCCTGCAGCTTTGTGTCGTCATTTGTCATGCTTTCAGACGGCTTCCAGCTGTAGGAATCATTGTGCAGATCGTCCAGGACAGGTAAACCGGCATCCCATAACCTTTTTCCTGCCATACGGGCAAACTGCATAGTGGCAGAAGTAGCAGCAAGTTCCTTTGCGATGAGGGTATTGTGCCCACCCGGAAACATAACCGGGATGTTGTATTCGATACCCACTTTGAGGTACTTTTCTATAAATGCAGGCGTCGCAAAGAGTGTACCCATATGAGAGTCCATATGGGTAGGTTCAAAACCCATGCTTCTGGCCCTGTCAACCTGTGCGCGTATTTCCTTCTCTACTTCATCCGGCGTGGCGTTTTTCACCACGTCTGCCACCCCGCGCCACATGGCACCTTCCGCATCCACCAGGCCCGGTGTCTGGTATTTACCGCTCAGCGGTCCCCAGCGATAGTCCTTCCATTCCGAGGTAAGTGTAAGGTGTAAACCTGCATCTATAGAAGGGTTATCTTTTAAAAAATGGAAAAAGCCGGGTACCCATGGGCAGGGCATCATAACGCTGCAGGAATTGGCCACTCCTTTTGTCAGGGCTTCAATGCTGCCTTTGTTGGAATCGTAAGACATGCCCAGGTCATCAATATGCAGGATGACAACTTTTGCCCCTTTGGGATATCCTAATTTTTCAGCATAAGTGGGTTCTGGCTGGGCAAATGATCCAAAAGAGAAGCCCAGCCAACAGCATACGGAGAAGAGATATTTCATATTCGGGAAATGAACGTTGATTATCCCGTTAAATTAATCAATAATGTGCATATTAATCAATGTTCAAACACGAAGAAATAGTTTTCAAGGTCAGCAATATAGGTTTTATACCTCCGTTATTATCTCGGTTTTTCATAGGATATTGGATTTAAAACGGGGCAGGATTTCTATCCAGCCCTTTTTTATTATAATACTTCCTGATTATCAGCTTCTTAAGTATATTCCTCCATTTATTATAAATTTCTTCTTACGCGTGCAACTATTTTGAAAAATCAATGGTCTATTATTATGGTTTTTCATAGGATATTGGATTTAGAAACGGGGCAGGATTTTTATCCAGCCCTCTTTTATTTTTATACCTGTCCGATTTTTTATATATTGACATGTGCGGTTCGTTTTACACCGCAATGCAACCTGATGAATAAAGACCTCCTATACCTTATCGGACTTACCATGGTGCCTCAGATAGGCGATGTACATGCCCGCGCTTTACTTACTCATTTTGGTTCCGCCAGAAAAATATTTGATGCCAAAAGATCAGAACTGGACAGATTACCAGGCATAGGTACGGTGAGGGCAGAGGCTATACGAAGTTTTAAAGACTTTGGAAGGGCGGAAGAGGAGCTGAAATTTATAGAGAAATATAAGATAACCGTTTTAACACAGAGAGATGCGAACTATCCGCAAAGGCTGCTGCATTGCATGGATGCGCCTGTTGTTTTGTATTACCACGGAACGGCCGATCTCAATGTTTCTCATGTCATATCAGTAATAGGTACGCGAAGTAATACTTCCTATGGCCGCGGAGTGACTGAGGAAATTATTGATACCCTGGATATAGATAACCTGCTGGTGGTAAGCGGTCTTGCCTACGGGATCGACAGCGTGGCCCATAAGCGTGCCTTGAAAAAGAATATAGCAACAGTGGGTGTGCTGGCACATGGACTGGATACGATTTACCCTGCCGCCAATAAGGAAATGGCGAAGCAAATGGTTGCACATGGCGGTCTGCTTTCCGATTTTATGTCTGGTACAGGGCCCGATAAGCAAAACTTTCCCCGGAGGAACCGGATCGTTGCAGGAATTTGTGATGCTGTGATAGTGGTGGAGACCGGCATCCGTGGCGGAAGCATGATTACGGCCGAACTGGCAAACAGCTATCATAAAGATGTTTTTGCGGTGCCCGGAAGGGTGGGAGACCATAAAAGCGCCGGATGCAATTACCTTATCATGAGCAATAGGGCAGCGCTGGTACGCAATGGAAAAGATATCATGGACCTGATGAACTGGGGCAGATCCTCCCCTGCAAAAACCGTTCAGCGTGTTCTTTTCCCGCAGCTTTCTCCTGTAGAAACCGGGATTGTAAAGCTGCTGGAAAAAGGAGCAGCACATATTGATGAGGTAACCGCGATGTGCACAGGTAATACCAGCAGCGTAATAGCTGCTGCAATGCTCAACCTGGAGCTGGAAGGTATTATAAGGTCTTTGCCGGGGAAAATGTATCAACTGGTGTAGGCAGGGGCTGTAGCTGAAGAACAAAATTTGGATGCTATTTGTATAGCACCCTATCTTTGCACATGGCAACAAGAAATAACCCTCACAAAAAAAAGGAACTTTCAAAATTTTTTGCGGACGGACTGACGTTTGATGATGTGCTGCTGGTGCCGGCATATTCTGAAGTGTTACCCCGCGATGTCAGTATCAGTTCCAGACTTACCAAAAGCATTACATTAAATATACCTATGCTGTCTTCAGCAATGGATACAGTGACGGAAGCCAAGCTGGCTATTGCGCTTGCCAGGGAAGGCGGGCTGGGCATCCTTCACAAGAATATGACCATAGAGAAGCAGGCCGAACAGGTAAGGAAGGTGAAACGCAGTGAAAGCGGGCTGATACTGGACCCGGTAACACTGAATGCGGATGCAACTATCGGCGATGCGCTGCAACTGATGCGTGAGAACAAAATCGGGGGTATCCCGATCGTTGATGTCAATAAAAAGCTGGCAGGTATCTTAACGAACCGTGACCTTCGCTTTGAGACGACGATCTCCAAGAAGGTCAGTGAAGTGATGACAAAGGAAAACCTGATCACGGCGCCGGAAGGCACGGACCTGAATAAAGCAAAGAGAATATTAAGTCAGTATAAAATTGAAAAGCTCCCTGTTGTAAACCGTTCAGGAGAGCTTGTTGGACTCATCACTTATAGGGATATCCTCCAATTGCAAAGTCATCCTAATGCAGTAAAGGATAAATTCGGACGCCTGCTGACAGGCGCTGCGCTTGGAATCACCGGCGATTTGCTGGACAGGGCTTCTGCCTTGCAACATATAGGCGTGGATATTGTGTGCCTGGATAGTGCTCACGGGCACACCAGGGGAGTGATCGATTCTCTCAGGAAACTTAAAAAGAACTTTAAAAAGCTGCAGGTCATAGCCGGTAATATTGCTACTGCTGCCGGTGCGAAGGCATTGGCAGAAGCGGGTGCGGATGCTGTGAAAGTAGGTATAGGGCCAGGCTCTATCTGCACGACCCGCATCGTTGCCGGTGCAGGAGTGCCGCAGATCACAGCCATCATGGAAGCCGCTTCCGTATTGCACAAATTAAATGTTCCCCTGATTGCCGATGGCGGCATACGGTATACAGGTGATATGGTAAAAGCCCTGGCCGCCGGCGCCAACGTAGTGATGATGGGAAGCATTTTTGCCGGCACAGAGGAAAGCCCGGGTGAAACCA
Source organism: uncultured Chitinophagaceae bacterium (assembly GCA_934502905.1). Taxonomy (GTDB): domain Bacteria; phylum Bacteroidota; class Bacteroidia; order Chitinophagales; family Chitinophagaceae; genus Agriterribacter. Next base: position 14,040 of record CAKSVK010000045.1, on the reverse strand, counting down.
TTATTTATGAGGGAAGGAAATTCAAGCAATACCGGGGAATGGGATCACTGGGTGCCATGAGCCAGGGAAGCAGCGACCGTTATTTCCAGGATGTGGAAGACGATATAAAGAAATTTGTTCCGGAAGGGATAGAAGGAAGGGTGGCGTTTAAAGGCAGCTTAAGCGAGATCGTGTACCAGTATATAGGCGGCCTGCGCTCGGGTATGGGATATTGCGGAGCGAAGGACATTGCTGCTTTACAAAAAGCGCAGTTCATTAAGATCAGCAATGCCGGCATGCGCGAAAGTCATGCCCATGATATTGAAATTACAAAAGAAGCACCTAACTATACACGTTAGTCTTTTGCAGATGGCTATCTGGTATTAATACCTAGCGGCAGTTATTGTTGTCCGGAGTTTTTAACCATAAGCATTCGAAACCTTACTGGCGCAGGTTTGGTACCCCAGCTCAGTGCTTGGCCAGTCCTCCCGCAAGCGGGACAGGTTGTGCCTTCCATTACTAAGCTATCGATACACCTGACTGGCGATAAGATAATGCTTTGTGCTTAGCCTGGATGGTGCAAGGGTAAATGAATAAACCAAAGCACAGGTCAGCCAACAACACAAAGCGTAGCTACAGACCTGCGCTAGCCGAAGGTTAGTCTTTTGCAGATGGGTATCTGGTATTAGCACTTCACGGCAGTTACTGCTGTCCGGGGTTTTTAACTCCGGATTCTTTATGTTCTTCCCCGTCCCCGACGTGGATTTTGAAAACTTAACTTACATATGCAGGTGCCGGAAAATTGCTTGGTCTGTTAAGCTGATCCATAGTATACGTGCTGACCTTTGCACCTTGCTTTGTCATGCCGGGGTATTGAGGTGTCTGTTTTCGCGTAAACAAAAAACAACAGTGAACTGCAGTGTCGATGCCTTATACTGTAACACTCCCTGCCATTTTTAGAGCGCTTTGTTGCAAGTGATTACCGGTCATACAAAAATTATTTTAGTTTTGTTTGTATCACTAACAAAAGCAACAGATGCGTATTATTATCAGGAGGGCTGTCAAAGAAGATTGTAAAAAAATGCTGGAACTGGTGCAGGAGCTGGCGGATTATGAAAAAGCACCCGATGAGGTAACGGTTCCTTTCGACCATTTTGTGGAAAGTGGTTTTGGAGAAAAGCCGGTATGGTGGGCCTTTGTAGCCGAAGATGAAACGAATAAGCAGATTGTCGGTATGGCCCTGTATTATATACGGTATTCCACCTGGAAGGGACAGCGGCTTTTCCTCGAAGATCTTATTGTTTCACAGGAATGGCGGAGCAGGGGTATAGGCAAACAGCTTTTTGACCGGGTGGTGACGGATGCAAAGGAAAAAGGATTCAGGGGTATGATGTGGCAGGTGCTTGACTGGAATGAACCAGCCATCAACTTTTATAAAAGGTACGATGCATCTTTTGACGGGGAATGGATCAACTGCACCTTGTCGGAGGAACAGGTAAATAAATAAAGATATTCCAACTTTCTGCTTTGAAGCAACGTATAGGAATGTATGCCGGTCAGTAATAAAGTTGCCGTTTTTTTCCTTTTAGCAGAAAGATACCATGAATGATAAAGTTAAAATCCTTACTTCCTGTTTTTTACTGTTAGTTACCCTGTTATATAACGGGCAGACTACAGCACAGACGGCTGTGGAGCCTTACGCCGGATACAGTGTTGATTTATATAACAGGGAACATTTTTCTCAAATAAATACAGGTATACAACTGGCATTTATCAATAAGCCGGTTTATAAGATGCTGGTATCCCTCCAGGGAAGTTTTCCTCTTTTTCCGCATGCCGGTACGGATGCTGCGTTCACTGCTGACCCAGGTCTGTCTTTAAGCAGCTTTGCAAAAAGAAAATCGGGCGCACATGCCTTAAGCATGGCACTGTCGCACCGGTTTAGGATGGGAGACAGGAATAAAAAGAATTCTTTTTCTGCCGTTCTCAACTTCGGCCTGGCGGAGCACAGGATCCGGGTTCGTTATTATGGCTACGATAAAAAAAATTATACGGTACTGAATCCTCATATAGATTATAAAGAGATCGGTGTTTTCTTTAGTGCAGGTGTGCATTACGACCGGAAGTTCAATGATGGAAGATTGTTTGCGCAGCTAACAGCCGGCACGCCGCTGCTGGTGAAGTGGAATAACTACTATTATAGATCACTGGCACCGCTCAGCCTTAATATCGGGTATGGTTTTGATATAGAAAAAAAGAATGCCCGTGCTTCCAAAAAATAAACTGAATCTGATGAAAAGAAACCGGCTGATACTTTTGTTCGTTGCATGCTCATTAGCGCTTTTATCCTGTCGTAAAAATTATACCAGGTTCTTTGGAGACAGCGTTGAAGAGGGCTTATCGGTGTTTTCAGACAAAGGGTATAATGTAATGTCCTGTTATATAAATGGAGAACCGTACCGGACAAAAAACAGGGAAGCCTATTCAGGCTGGAGAGACGGCGTATCCTATGAAATATATGTGAACAAGGAAGCTTCTGATACCGCTGAATCACTGATCTTTTCCTGGGGAAAGATCAAGCTTGTTTTAATAAAGGAAAAATTTACGATAGATGATTTCCGCCGTCTGGAAAACCAACGTGTCCCGATAGACGGAACAAACGGTTATTTCCAGGTGGATGCTGAACGGGGAACCGGTACGATATATTTTCATAAAGCGGGACTTGCTGAAGCACCAACCGGTGGATTCGGAGGATATATTTCCGGGTTGTTTGAGATCAGCACCCCCTCAGCAACAATTACGCACGGAAGATTCGATCATTCCCTGGACGGGAATATTCATTTTTATTATTGAGGCTCAATTGACTCATTTCTTCAGTACCCTTTCAAACAGCCTGAAAATACGTTTGTATTCGTCGGTCCAGCTACTGGGCTCTACGAAGCCATGGTCTTCTACAGGATACATGGCCACTTCCCAGTTATCCTTCCCGAGTTCGATCAGCCGTTGTGAGAGTCGTACTACATCCTGGAAGTGAACGTTCACATCTATTACACCATGACAAATTAGTAACTCATCCCGCAAACCCCCGGCATGATAGATCGGAGAGCTTTTCCGGTAGGCAATGCTGTCTTCGGAAGGCGTGTTCAGGATATTGGAGGTATAACCATGGTTATAATGCGCCCAATCGGTAACCGGCCGTAAAGCCGCGCCTGCTGCAAATGTACCGGGCGACGTAAATAATCCCATGAGCGTGATAAAGCCGCCATAGGAGCCGCCGTATATGCCTATACGTTTCGGGTCCACCCCGAATGTTTCTGTTAAATACCTGGCTCCGTCAATATTATCTGTCAGGTCTTTTCCACCCATATGACGGTAAATACCAGTACGCCAGTCCCTGCCGTATCCGGCACTGGCCCGGAAATCTATATCCAGCACATAATAACCGTTATCTGCCAGCAGGTTATGGAACATATATTCCCGAAAATAGCTGCTCCACCATTTATGGGCGTTCTGCAGGTAGCCGGCGCCGTGTACAAATATTACGGCCGGTTTGGAGGGATGGGGGGTAGCCGGTCTGTACAACCGTGCATATACATCCTGTCCATCCCGGGCTTTGAATGTAACGATATCGGGTACCCGCCATGCATAACGCTTAAACCCGTCACTTTGTGCTTTATCGGTCACTTGTCTGACCGGCGATCCTGGTTTGTTTTCCCGGAGGAATAATTCGGCAGGCGCATTGCTGGAGGAATACAGTATTGCCAGTTGTTTTTCATCCGGCGACATAACAACCTGGTGGGCACCTTCGGCTGTAGTGATCCTTTCCTGTTTGCCATTGGCGATGGTCAGCCGGTAAAACTGCTTTTCGCCGGGATGTACCTGGTTGGTGGTAATGTAAAAATGTTTTTTGTCATGCGATAAGGATGCTTCCTGCACCTCGTAGTTGCCGTTGGTCAGCGCCTTTACCTCCTTCGTTTTAACATACACTGTATACAGGTGTGCATAACCGGATACTTCAGACTGAAACCAGTAATAATCATCATTGATCCAGCCGGCGTTATTGATGCCCGGTCCGCCGATCCATGCTTCATCGCGTTGCCGGTCCAGCAACGATAATGTGCCTGTGGCAGGATCCATGAGCATGATCCATTTATCCTTATTGTCCTGCGAACGGATAGAAACCACAGCCATTGCAATACCGGGCGCCCAGTCAACAGATTGAACGGTTACTTTCCGCCTGGTTTCTGCCGGTTTACGGCCGGGATAATCTTTAAGATAATCGGGCTGCTCTTCTATGCCCGGCAGGGAATCCACCGGGATGATGTAAGCCGTATCCTTTGACCTGTTATATACATACAATTCACTCGTTCCAAAAGGAGCGCCTACCTTGGTTCTGCCATGGATATCTTCTGTAAAGCCCGATTCCGTAACATAGTTAGGAATAATGGTCTTCTTTCCTTCGGTGTCCGGCTTGAATAAAAGGAGACTGATAAACTGTCCGTCTGCGCTGATATGAATGTTCCTTATATTCTTGTCACCTGTATACACCGGCTGCAGCTTTTCCCTGCTTACAGACTTGTTATAGGCTTCTGTGCTTTCCTTTTTATCCTTACGTTCCCGCAGTACCTCTATCAGCTCTATCTGATCATTTTTCAGCCAGTTCTCCTGGTCGTTTTTTTTCTTTTTCTCTTCCTCTTTTTTCCCATTCAGGATGTTGGTCAATTGTTCTGTTCCTCCCTTGCTGATATGCCATGCAAACAGGTTGTCTCCCTGGCGGTACACCACCCGGCTGTCACCGAAGGAAAACGCGGGTGAGAGTTCTGTCGCACCGGTTTTTGTCACCTGAACTGTTTTTCCGGTTTTATTATCCACCCAAAAAATATCGCCGTCCTTTGCATATACATACTGTGTACGTGTGCTGTTATACACCAGGTCGCCTGCCAATACCAGCTCATTTTTTACAAAGGGCATCACTTTGGTAATAGCAGTTTGCTTAACATCGTATGTATACAGCGAATCTGCCGGGGCGTTGTCCGGGTTCCATTGGAAATATATGCGCTTGCCATCTGCGCTCCATCGGGGGTTGGAAGGAGAGGAGCCGATCCATTTCGGATCGCGCATGATCTTCTCAATGGTCAGGGTATCGGCAGGGTTTTGTGCCGCGGATATAAAACATACCAGGACGATAATACCGGAAAATGCCAGTTTTTTCATGATTCAACCAACTAAAGCAATATCCCGCGAAGGAATACATATGCCAGTGAAAAATAAATTATCAGCCCCGTGACGTCTACCAGGGTGGCAACGAAGGGAGCAGATGAAGTGGCGGGATCGGCTCCCAGCTTTTTCAGCAGCAATGGCAGCATAGAGCCGCTAAGTGTTCCCCATAGTACCACTCCTATCAGCGAAAAACCTACGGTCAGGGCTATAAAAAAGGCATGCTCGCCGTATACTTCAGGGAAAAACTGCGTCCAGACCACAATACGCAGGAAACCGATCAATCCCAAAACAGTTCCGAGCATTAAACCGGATAACAACTCCCGTCTCAATACCCGCAGCCAGTCTTCTACATATACCTCACCCATGGCCATTGCCTGTATTATAAGGGTAGATGCCTGTGAGCCGCTGTTCCCCCCGCTGGAAATGATCAGCGGTACGAATAATGCAAGAATGAGCGCTTTTGCTATCTCATCTTCAAAATATCCCATGGCAGTGGCGGTAAGCATTTCACCCAGGAACAATATGATCAGCCAGCCTACTCTTTTACGGAAAAGCTTGAACAACGGCATTTCCAGGTAGGGCTCATCCAGGGCTTCCGTACCTCCGATCTTTTGGATATTTTCTGTGAACTCTTCGTTGGCTACCCATAACACGTCGTCAATGGTTACGATCCCCAGCATGATATTGTTATCGTCCACCACGGGTAAGGCTACCCGGTTATTCATTTTGAATATGTTGTTGGCTTCTTCCTGTGTGTCATGTACATTCAGGGATATGAACCTGCGGTCTATAATTTCTGAAACCAGCTTATCGGGTGGGGAAAGGATCACATCTTTTATTTTCAAATCATCCACAAACTCCCCATTGGCGCTGATGGCATACACCACATCGATGGTTTCCATGTACCTGCCTTCTTTTCTCACTTCATCCAGCACCTCCGCCATCGTCCAGTCTTCCCTGACCGCTATATAATCAGGGATCATTAAACGCCCGACGGAGCCTTCGGGATATCCCAGCAGTGCCAATGTTACTTTACGTTCTTCGGGACCCAGCAGCTTGATCAGTTCCCGTACCACACCAGTGGGTAATTCTTCCAGGAAGGCCGTACGGTCATCCGCCGGAAGCTCGTTTAAAAGTTCTGCTGTTTTGATAGGCGGCAGCGACTGAATGATCCTTTTTTGCTCGGGAACATCCAGTATTTTGAAGGTGCTTACAGCGCGGTGTAAGGACAGTATGGATATGATCTGCGTTTCATACTCTTCATAGTCGCTTACCAGTTGCGCTACATCACTTATATTCTGATTATTCAGAAAATCGCGCATCACCAGCTTATCATTGGACGCCATTGCTTCTTCAAACTGCTCCTGCAAAGAAACTTCTTCCTCGTTTAAAGGCATATTCAACTTTTAGACTTGCAAAATTAAAAATAGCTTTGGGCAATAATCGTATGCTGTATTACAAAACCATAAAAGTGTATGTTAATTTCCCACTTATATATAGGATCTGTCAAAGATAAAGGAAGGGGCGTGTTTACCGGTAAAAAAATTACTGCGGAAACTGTCATAGAAACATCACCGGTTGTGGTAATGACGGCTGCAGAGCGAAAGCTGCTGGATCAGACCCTCTTGCATGACTATATTTTTGAATGGAAGGGAGACGCCTGTTGTATGGCACTGGGATATATCCCGTTATACAACCATTCCTATACATCCAATTGCGAGTATTTTATGGACTACGACAATGACACGATGTTCGTTAAAGCAGTTCGCGATATTAAGGCAGGGGAGGAGCTTACCATTAATTATAACGGGGACTGGAACGATGGTAAAAAAATCTGGTTCGATGTCAAATGATATCAGCGATACTTTTCCAGAATATCCGTAACCATCTGCCGGTAGTGACCACCGAACAGGAGAAGATGAACCAGCAAAGGATATAGCTGGCAGACGGGAAGCCGTTCTTCCCAGCCATTTTCCAGCTGGAAATGATAGTTGTACGAGTTGTAGAAACGATCGTCAAAACCGCCGAACAGCTTAGCCATGGCTATATCCATTTCACGGCTGCCGTAATAAATGGCCGGGTCAAAAATGGCTACATAACCGTTATGACCTGCAATAAAATTTCCTTTCCAGAGGTCTCCGTGCAATAAAGCGGGCTTTTCGGAAGAAAATAAGGAGGGCAGCTTTTCACACAAGCTTTCTGCTTCTTTAATATGTCCTGGTTCAAGCATTTCTCTTTGTTGTGCTTTATGTACCAGCCGCATGATTCTTTCGTTGGCATAAAAATCACTCCAGCGATCGGTGAGCGTATTTTTTTGCGTCAGTTTTCCGAGAAAATTATCATATCCCAATCCAAACTGATCAGCCGTGTTGTAATGCAACCTTGCCATTCCTTCTCCGAAATTTTCCCAGAAATCAGTTGCCGGATTACCTGGATCCACATATTCCATGATAAGGAAGATCTGCTGGTGAAATTTGCCATCGAACAGGGGTCTGGGCACCTTGAGGACACCGGTATCGGCCAGGTGGATCAGTCCCCGTGCTTCCTTTTCAAACATATCCAATCCGAAAACTGCAGCGTTTACTTTTATCAGAAACCGTCCTTTGCTTGTTTCCAGCATAAATGCCTGGCTGATGTCGCCGCCATGAACAGGTGTATGTCCCTGGATATCCGTATAACTTTCAAAAAAATCAGTGAATCGTTGCTGAAGATGTTCAATGAACTGCGGGTGTAACATAATCCTCCATCTTAAAGTGTAAAGATATTTGTTTTAAAGGAGGATTCATGGATGATCTTTTCTTGCCGTGGAATATGTTGCGATGAAACCCGTTGGAAACAAGTAATAACATAATAGTCCGGAGTTGGAAACTCCAGACAGCACGACCGCCCCATTGCGTGTCTTCACGCAATTTTCCCCGGCCCTGGCACAAAAATCCGTGATTATCCCAACAATGCGGCCCTGGCATATTCCAGGCATTTGTTCACCTCTTTCACAGCGTTGGAGCCTTCCGGTATTTTATATTCCAGCTCAATAGATACCGGTATGTCGTATTTTTTTGTTTTTAATAGTGTAAGGATGTCCTTAATAGGTGTATTGCCTTCGCCCCAGGGCAGGTTACCGGCGCCGTTGTCTTTGGTTTGCCTGTCCTTCATGTGAAAGGAAGTGATCCTTTTATGGTTGGCATCAATAAAGGCAAGCAGGGTTTCCCTGGTATTGTTGCCGCCCGCCGCTATGTAATGCCCGCAATCCAGGTTGATAGAGTTGTAAGCAGACTGACTCAGGGCTGTGAGCCATGCCTGATCGTTGCCCTGTGTATGGTTGTGATAACCTACGTATATTTTGTGCTTGGCAGCCAGGTTACCCAGGCGCTGCGAATGAGCAGGATCCTTGGGCAGTTCAACGGTCACCGAATGGGCGCCTAACACCTTTGCCACACGCATGGCATATTCAATTTCAGCATCGGTATGTTGCGGACCCAGTGCATCGGGTTTAAATGCATAAATGCGTACCCCTGCTTTATGGAACATTTTCTTTATTTCCCTGAATTTCTTGATGCTGACACCTGCCCGCCACATGGCTACTTCCGGTTTTTCAGCAGGCTTACCGGCATAAGCTTCCACGGCATCACCCATCAGCTCCACGGCGCTGATGCCACTTTCCGTAATATATTGCAGCAATTGTTCTATGGTATGCGGCATGCTTCTGTAAGAATAGGTAATCGTTCCTATCTGAACACCGGCAATCCTGGAGTCCGGCTTTTGCCAGGATCGGGTATCAGCAAACGCGGTACCTCCTAAAAGAACAGCGCCGGATGCCATCAGACTTTTGGTAAGAAAAGAACGGCGGGAGCAGGAGTTTGGCATAGAAGAATCGAATGACATATAGATGCAATTTTATTTGAGGTTGAATATAACACTATTCCGGCTAATCATGTTTGCTTATCACTGAAACGTTGAAAAGCGAAGAAAGATGAAGCAATGTAATCTGCTTCATCTTTAATGGATTTTTACCTGGAAGGCGTTGTTATTCATTACTCTTCATTTTTCCGCTTGGGCAAGGCCAGGCAACCCTGTGAAAAAAATACCCGGTATCATACGTCTTTTGGAGCTTCAAACAATACCTTTGCCGGCTCAAACCAATTGCGGCTTTCAGCATGGGTTTAAGGTAAAATCACTAATTTCACTTTCTTGGTTTCATATACTTAATATTCATGAAAGTAATAATACCGGTAGCGGGTGCGGGTACAAAATTGCGTCCGCACACTTATACACAACCTAAAGCATTGATCCCCCTGGCCGGAAAAACAGTGCTCAGCATTATTGTAGATCAGCTGGCGGATGCGGGTTTAAAAGAGTTTGTGTTCGTGATCGGGTACCTGGGAGACAAGATCAAAGATTATGTAGAAAAACATTACAGTCATCTGCAGTGCCACTTTGTTTTGCAGAATGAGAGATTGGGTTTGGGACATGCCATTTACCTGACGAGGGAGGTGGTAAAGGATGATGAAGTGTTTATAGTGCTTGGAGATACTATATGCGAGTACAACGTTCCGGAGATGCTCAACGGCGAATATTCCATGTTGGGAGTGAAGAAAGTGGATGATCCCCGCAACTTTGGTGTAGCGGAGGTAAACGAGGACGGTACCATCTCTAAAGTTATTGAAAAGCCACAGATATTGAAGTCTAACCTGGCATTGGTAGGGCTGTATAAGATAAAGGACAGCCGCTTCCTGTTTTCCTGCCTTGAAAAAGTGATGAATGATACCGCGAACCGTGAGAGGGAGTACGGATTAACAGATGCGTTGGAATGTATGATCCAGCATGGTGTTACCTTTAAGCCGTTTAAGGTTCAGAACTGGTTTGATTGCGGAAGAAGCGATACCCTGCTTGAAACAAATGTGACCCTGATGAAGAAGCTGGGCAGTAAAGTGGCGCACGAGCATGATTTTGAGAACGTGGTTATCGTGCCACCGGTAAGCATAGGAAAAGGATGTACTATCAGTAACGCTATCATTGGTCCCAATGTAGCCATAGGGGAGGAAGCGAATATAACATATTCCATCATACGGGATTCCATTATTGGCGATTTTGCCACTTTATACGATGTGGTATTGCGCCATTCTCTTATTGGCAGCGATACCGAAATAAAAGGAGAAACGAGATCGCTGAATGTAGGGGACAATACCAGCATAGACCTGGGGTAATTATTTATCCTGGAATATATTGGTTCTTACGGCAACCATTAAGGAGTTAAGCATAGATTACGTGGGAAGCTTAATACATTTTAATTTCTTGATGTTTTATAAAAACAGATATTGGCTTTTTATACGGGCTGAAAATGGATCCTGTTAATAATTCTTCAATATAAATACAGTTGCCATGGAGTTCTCAAACCGTGTTACCACGTTGCTGGATATACGTTATCCCATTATCCAGGCAGGAATGATCTGGACGAGTGGGTGGAAGCTTGCTTCCGCTGTCAGCAATGCAGGAGGGTTGGGCATAATAGGAAGCGGAAGCATGTACCCGGATGTTTTAAGAACACATGTGCAGAAGTGCAGGACAGCAACAGGCGACCGTCCTTTCGGTGTGAACATTCCCCTGCTGTATCCCCATGTCCGGGAGCATATCAAAATTGTTACGGAGGAAAAAGTACCGGTTGTATTTACCTCTGCCGGTAATCCTGCCACATGGACACCGGTGCTGAAAGCGGCCGGCATAAAGGTGATACACGTGGTCAGCAGCAGCCGGTTTGCGCAGAAAGCGGAAGCTGCGGGATGCGATGCGGTAGTGGCGGAAGGGTTTGAAGCAGGGGGACATAACGGACGGGAAGAAACGGCATCCATGGTATTGATACCTGCGGTAAAAAAGTCGGTAGGGATCCCCGTGATAGCAGCCGGTGGAATAGCTACAGGCAGGCAGATGCTGGCAGCAATGGTATTAGGAGCGGAAGGGGTGCAGGTGGGCAGCCGGTTCGTTGCCAGCATAGAGGCTTCTTCGCATATAGACTTTAAAAACAGGGTGATAGCAGCCGGAGAAGGGGATACCATGCTTGCTTTAAAGAAGGTGGTGCCGGTGCGCCTGTTGAAAAATAAATTTTATGAAGCTGTGTATGCTGCCGAGCAGAGTGGTGTCTCTGTTGAAGTGCTGGCCTCGTTGTTGGGAAAAGGCCGGGCCAGGAAGGGAATGTTTGAGGGCGACCTGGATGAAGGAGAGCTTGAGATTGGTCAGGTAGCAGCCATTATTGATAAAATATTGCCGGCTGCAGAGATCGTACGGGAGATCTGGCAGGAATTCCTGGATGCGCTGGAACACCCGCTGGTTAAATAAAAAAGGAGGTCTTCCGACCTCCCTTTCATAATTATAGCTAAATAAGACTATTTTCTTGAATTTTGCCTGCGTTTGCTCCAGTTGTTACCGGGTTTGAACCCGTTACCTTCCTGGCTGCCCACGCGATCCATGGCGCAACGGAAACCTACAGTGCTGCTACCCTGGTTTTCATCCATGAAGCGACGTGCTCCGGGACTTAACCAATAAGGGAAATCATTCCAGCTACCACCTTTGATCACTCTTGCATTATCGCTGATCAATGTGGTTTTTCCATAGCCATAGGTAACTTGTGAGGCTGAGTCACCATCCAGGTGGTTGATCACATTACCTCTCTGGTAATTATGGCGGGTAATGCTCTCTTCATCTGTTACAGGTACTTTAACAACCCTTCCCAGGCTATCGCGCTCGTATTCGCCGTTGTCGTTCTTTTTGTATTTTTCAAACTTGTTACCACGATAAGGGTTAAAGTCTTCATTATCCAGGTTAGAAAGCGGACGGTATACGTCTGCTACCCATTCGTTCACGTTGCCCGACATGTTATAGATACCGAATCCGTTGGCATAGAAAGCATCAACCGGACCGGGAATAGAAGCATTATCATTCAGACCACCTGCAACGCCCATCATATCTCCGCTGCCTCTTTTGAAGTTAGCGAGGAACTTACCCTGCCAGCTTCCGTGACGGGCATCACGAAGACCATTTACATTCTGGCTCCAGGAATACACCTGCTTTTCCTTGATCAGCTCTTCTCCGGAGCCGTTGGATTTTTTCTTTGGTTTGGGATTCTGGTTGATATAACCGTAGGCGGCATATTCCCACTCAGCTTCTGTCGGGAGCCTGTAGTTCGGCAGCATAAAGCCGTCTTCAAATGTTACCTTGGTCCTTGGACGGCCATTGGCATCCATCAAAGGGTTCTTTTTAGGCTTGCCTGGCTGCGGCTGGTAAAGATCTTTCAGGTAAGACTGGGTATTGAAGTTTTCCTGGCCCTGGCCCTGAATGGATTTTAACTGGTTGGGATTGATATAACCCCTTTCAACAAGTATCCTTTCGTTTACCCTGTCGCTTCTCCAAAGACAGAAGTCCTGGGCTTGCTTCCAGCTTACACCCACTACCGGGTAGTAGTTATAAGACGGGTGGCGCAGGTAGTAATCTACCAGCGGCTCGTTGTAAGCCAGCTCCTCCCTCCAAACCAGTGTGTCCGGCTTGGCGGCTTCCACTACTTTGGCATATTGCGGATCGTCAAAAGCTGCTTCCAGCCAGTGAAGGTATTCACGGTAGTGAACGTTGGCTACTTCTGTTTTATCAATGTAAAAGGAAGATACCGTAACGCGGCGCGGAATATTGTTCCAGTCTGCCATTACGTCCTCTTCGGTGGCTCCCATGGTGAAAGTACCACCCTGAACGAATACCAGTCCGGGACCGGTACCCTGTTCTTTTTCTTTGGATACGTTGAAACCACCCATGTTTTTATCGTTGTAGTTCCAGCCGGTAATTTGTGATTTTTCTTTCTTGTTTTTACCGAACAGTCCATTTTTACATGAACCGAACAACAACGGTGCTGCGGATAACAACAGAATAGTTTTCAGATTAAATAGTCTTTGCATTTTTCTGGATTTGTGCTTAAATGATAACGGGTATAAATCGCCAATATTGCATTTTTTTAGCTTTCTTCAAGCCAAACCATGAGTATTGACATATGTTAAATCACAGTGCAATATAATTTACTTTAATAAAACATGCAGACCCCCGCGACCTAATTTATGTTTATTAAATGCTAAACTTTTAAATTGCCTATAAATTTCACTTAAACAATATTTTTTTTTTTAACCCGTTTAGGGATAATGTTTTAACAGGAATTGTGCCTGAATTGCTGACCTTGTTAAATTGTTAGCTTTTTCTTGGCATAATATTCTCCAAAAACAAAAACACTGCATTAAGTTTGCAGTCCCATTCAATTATATTAAAATAAAACGGAATATTGAACATTATTTCTACTTCCATTATTCATTTGTCAATCAAATCACATTTCTGATGAAACACTCATTTAAGAGATATTGTTTTTCCGCTTTGCTGGTAGTGGGGTTAACCGCAGAAGTTTGCGCGCAGGCCGATAGAATAAATATTGTAACTACAGCCGTGCCTTTTCTCAGAATTTCACCGGATGCCCGAGCTGGCGGTATGGGAGATATGGGAGTAGCTACTTCAGCAGATGTAAGTTCGCAATACTATAATGTGGCAAAATATCCTTTTGCCAAAACGCCTTACGGAATAGGACTGAACTATACGCCCTGGTTAAAGGACCTGGGGCTGGGTGATGTATACCTTGCTTCTATGTCAGGTTATTATAAGCTGGATGAATTGCAGGCAATATCTGCTTCTTTGCGTTATTTCAGCCTGGGCAGGATCCAGTTTACCGATGCCTTGGGTAACGATCTTAACGAAGGTCGTCCAAGGGAAATGGGAATGGACCTGGGGTATTCAAGGAAGCTGTCAGATCAATTGTCCCTGGGT
>CAKSVK010000044.1 GCA_934502905.1 uncultured Chitinophagaceae bacterium | reverse complement strand
GGCAACTCTTCCTTTGTACCCACAGCCGATAACTTCATGGATATCGCCGAGCTTATGGAGCTCATCCAGGAAAGCCAGGAAAAGAAATAGATCTATTCCGGGCATCACACATTCGATTATATTTGCCCCTGCAGATAAAACATATCGAATGTCCAGAATCAAAGTTCATCTCCCGCCCCTCTTCCGGTTTTCCACGCAGATCCCCGTTCGTATTACCGACGTAAATTATGGCGGACATGTGGGTAATGACAGTATCCTTTCTATTATCCATGAAGCAAGACTGCAGTTCCTGGCCGGATCCGGGTTAACCGAAACACAAATATCCGGGGATACCGGGCTGATCATGGGCAGCGTATCCATAGAATTCAAACGGGAGGCATTTTATGGGGATATCTTAACCGTTTGGGTGGTTGCCGGCGATTTTGAACGGGCAAGCTTTGAATTATATTACCGGATTGAAACCACCCGGGACAATAAAACCATTCCCATCGCATATGCGCAAACGACGATGGTCTGCTTCAACTATGGGTTAAAAAAGGTGGCTTCTGTTCCGGAAGAGGTGAAAAATAAGCTCTGCCATTAATTGGGGATCACCGGGCCGTAGTGCAGCTTCTTTCCAAGCTCTGCATTTTCAGGAAACAACACATCCGTCGCGGTTTCGTAGCCTTCATCGGATATTTCTTTTAACATCTTCCTGCTTTTAAATTCTCTTTTGGTCAGCCTGAAGGCAAATACCAGCAAACCTGCAGCAATGCCTGCTGCCGCAGCGATCAATATGTCGTTGTTTCTCTTGGAGTTCATAACATTCTTTTCTTAGATAACTATTCTAAAGCAAATCAGGTGCCATTCATGTGAGGATGTCCTGTCTTTAAAATTAGGAAAATATTCCTGCCCAGCCTAAAGAACCCAGTAATATTAACAAGATGTTAGTCAAGGCTAACAAATTTTTATGAACGAAATTTGATTTCCCGGGAGGTATTCCGTTACCCTGAAAGCTGCTGCTCATTGCTGGTGTGGTAAGTGGATTTGCACACAGCCGCCGCCAACAATATCAGTTCATTACTGTTGTTGGTGATGCTGCACACAGGCACTCCCACAAACACCCAACTACGGCATTGCATCAGGTATAAAAAAAACGGCATAAAAGCGTCATTTTTTGTTTCATACAACCGCTTTGGGACCTACCAGGTTGAAAAACACCTATTGGCTAACAATAGCAAGCTTTCTTATAGTACTTTTGCATTTTGAATCGGAAAAAGGTGTGAAAACCCGGATTTACCTTGTAAAATAATCTATTGATATTCGGATGAAGACAAAGCTGGACAGTCTTTCAAAGGAGCTAGAGGGAGATTTGTATTATGATGAAGTAATGAAGACATTGTATGCAACAGACGCATCGGCATACCGTGAGCTTCCCCTGGCAGTAGCCATTCCACGTACTAATGAAGATATACAGAAGCTGATATATTTTGCCGCCCGCAACAATACCTCCCTGATCCCCCGTGCGGCAGGCACATCCCTGGCAGGCCAGGTAGTGGGCAACGGTATCGTAGTGGACATATCCAAACATTTCACCCGGATACTGGAACTGAATAAAGAAGAACACTGGGTGCGGGTGCAGCCCGGCGTGATCCGCGACGAGCTGAACATGTTCCTGAAACCACACGGGTTCCTGTTCGGGCCGGAGACCTCCACTGCCAACAGGGCGATGATCGGCGGAATGGTCGGCAACAATTCCTGCGGCTCCAATTCGGTAGTATACCGCAGCACCCGGGAACACCTGCTGGAGGTAAAAGCTTTCCTGAGCGACGGCTCGGAGACAACTTTTTCAGCGCTGGACCTGGAATCGTTTCATCGTAAATGTGAGCAAAACGACCTGGAAGGCGTTATATACAGGGATATCCGCAGCATGCTCAGCAACTACGACAACCAGGAAGAGATCCGCAGGGAATTTCCCAAACCTTCCATAGAGAGACGCAACACCGGCTATGCCGTAGATATATTGCTGGATTCTGCCCCGTTTCATGCAGGCGCGCCCGATTTTAATTTCTGCAGGCTGATCGCCGGATCGGAAGGGACCCTGGCATTTATTACAGAGATCAAATTACACATCAACCCGCTGCCCCCCAAAGAGGCAGGACTGCTTTGCGTGCATTTCTACTCGGTAGACGAAGCTTTAAAAGCCAACCTGATAGGACTTAAATACCATCCCTCCGCCAGCGAGCTGATAGACCACTATATACTGGATTGCACCAAAGAAAATATTGAGCATAGTAAAAACCGCTTTTTTGTTCTGGGCGATCCGGGGGCCATCCTGGTGATAGAATACAGGGCCGAAACCCGCGAGGAGATAAAAGCTGTAGCGGAAAAGGTGGAGAGGGACATGAAAGCGGCAGGACTGGGGTACCATTTCCCGTTATTATTCGGGGAGGATACCAAAAAAATATGGGCGTTGCGAAAAGCAGGTCTCGGGTTGCTGAGCAACCTGCCGGGAGATGAAAAAGCCGTACCTGTAATTGAAGATACCGCGGTAGATGTGAATGACCTGCCGGATTTTATCCGCGATTTTAACGAGATTCTGAAAAAGCACCAGCTCTACTCCGTTCACTATGCCCATGCAGGGAGTGGCGAGATCCATCTGCGCCCTATTATCAACCTGAAAACAACAGAAGGCAACCGGCTGTTCCGGGTAATTGCGGAAGAAATAGCCACACTGGTGAAAAAATACCGGGGATCGCTTAGTGGCGAGCACGGCGATGGCAGGCTCAGGGGAGAATTCATCCGGCAAATGGTGGGTAAGAAAAACTACCAGTTGCTGAAGCAGATCAAGCATACCTGGGATCCCAAACATATTTTCAATCCGAATAAAATTGTAGATACGCCGTCCATGAACACCATGCTGCGCTATGAACCCGGGCAGCAAACACCGGCTTTCAAAACTATCTTCCGTTTCTACAACCAGGATATCCTGCAGCATGCAGAACAATGTAACGGCTCTGCCGACTGCCGTAAAACACATTTATCAGGCGGCACCATGTGCCCGTCCTACATGGCTACCAAAAACGAGAAGGATACCACCAGGGCCAGGGCAAACATCCTGCGCGAGTTCCTCACGCATTCGGATAAAATAAACCGCTTCAACCACAAAGAGATCTACGAAGTCATGGATCTCTGCCTCAGCTGCAAAGGCTGTAAATCGGAGTGTCCGTCCAATGTGGACATGGCCAAAATGAAAGCGGAGTTCCTGCAGCATTATTACGACGACAACGGCGTTCCCCTGCGCAGCAGGCTGATCGCCAATTTCAGTCTTATGTCAAAAGCAGGATCGCTGGTACCGGGCTTATACAATTTTGCCATGACCAATAGTGCGCTGAGCACCCCCATCAAGAAAATAGTAGGGTTCGCCACTAAAAGATCTATGCCCACCCTGTATCACACCACTTTAAAAAGCTGGTATAAAAAACATACCCGTCCGGGAAACCTTACCAGGAAAGTGTATCTTTTTTGTGACGAGTTCACCAATTACAACGATACGGAAATAGGCATAAAAGCAATCACATTGCTTGAAAAGCTGGGATACGAGGTCATTATCCCCGGGCATATTGAAAGCGGCCGCCCCTGGCTGTCAAAAGGATTGCTCAGGAAGGCAAAAAAAATCGCCAATACCAATATAAGG
Source organism: uncultured Chitinophagaceae bacterium (assembly GCA_934502905.1). Lineage (GTDB taxonomy): Bacteria > Bacteroidota > Bacteroidia > Chitinophagales > Chitinophagaceae > Agriterribacter. Next base: position 18,221 of record CAKSVK010000044.1, on the reverse strand, counting down.
CTGCTGGCGCCGGTCGTTTCGGAAGAAACGCCCCTGGTGGGCATTGAGCCTTCCGCCATCCTTACCTTCCGCGACGAATATATTGACCTGGCGGATGACGACCTGCTGGAGACAGCCAGGCAGTTGTCCCGGAATGTATTTACCATGGAAGAATTCCTGGCCAGGGAGGCAGACAAGGGAAACATATCCCCGGCCCTGTTCACGACTGAAAAAAGAAAAGTGATGCTGCACGGGCATTGCCAGCAAAAATCATCCTCTTCTATGGCGCCTTCCCTGAAAATATTGTCGTTGCCTGAAAACTACGAAGTACACAATATACCATCGGGATGCTGCGGCATGGCGGGTTCCTTCGGTTACGAGAAAGAACATTACGACGTTTCAATGAAAGTGGGCGAGCTGGTATTGTTGCCTACGGTGCGCAGGCAGCCGGAAGAAGTGCTGATAGCCGCCGCCGGCACCAGTTGCCGCCACCAGATCAAGGATGGCGCTGCCCGTAAATCCTGGCATCCCGTGGAAATACTCCTGGATGCACTGAAGCAATAAGGATCGAAAAGCTTGAAGATTTGCGTAGCGACGCCCAACCGGGTTACCTGTTGCCCTGATATGTGTCACCACGTTTCGCCGGTAAAAGAGCACCACGACATTTCAATGCTTATTCAGCAGGATCAGCGTGCCAATCTGTGCAGGTATCGGCGGCGAAATTCCATTCCACCAGCTCTGTTTACAGCCTGCAGCACATTGCGCACAAAGCCGCTCTGAAGCCTGAGAACGTACATCTCATTTTCAGAGCGCTGCTCCCTATAAGGTCTCGCCATATCTTTTTGATCAGCAAAGCAAACGCAGGATGAGAAAAATTTTTATTACCTTTCCCGGCAACAGCTCCTTCTGCCGTTAAGTTTGTATTACCCACGTTTTGAAAAAAATTAACATGACAGCACATGACAGCTTTCCTGCATGTATACCCTACATTTGAAAAACGATTGTAATCACCATATTGAATTATAGCAAGGAATGCAGGTTTTACTAGGAATATTTTATCATTTTATCGGCGGATTTGCTTCAGGTAGCTTTTACATTCCATTCAAAAAGGTGAAAGACTGGTCATGGGAGTCCTACTGGATCATCGGTGGCTTATTCTCCTGGCTGATTGTGCCGCCTTTAGCTGCTTTCCTTACCATCCCCGATTTCTTTTCGATCATTAAAAGTTCCGATGGTGCGGTTCTCGGGTATACTTACCTGTTTGGACTATTATGGGGCATCGGCGGACTGACCTACGGGCTGGGGGTGCGTTACCTGGGCGTGTCGCTGGGCAGCAGCATCATACTGGGGCTTACCATGGTGTTGGGGGCGCTGATTCCCTCTGTGTATTATAATTTTTTCCCAAAAGAAGGCAAAGACACCTTCGGTATGTTGATCAGCTCCCGTTGGGGATTGACCGTACTGGCAGGGTTATTGATCTGTGTGGCCGGCATTATTCTTTGTGGAAAGGCGGGCACCATGAAGGAAAAAGAATTAAAATCCGCCGGTGCCGACCCGCACGGGAACGAAGTGAAAACAGAGTATAAGTTTGGATTAGGATTGTTTGTGGCGATCATTTCCGGTGTGTTAAGCGCCTGCTTCAACTACGCGATCGAAGCCGGCAAATCCATGGCAAACATAGCCAATGAAGCGTGGAAAGCTACGCATCCGGGGCAGGGGGAATTCCTGTTCCAGAACAATGTTACTTATATAGTCATTCTGTGGGGCGGTCTGACCACTAATTTTATATGGTGCATGTTCCTGAATGCCCGCAATAAAACATTCGGGGACTATACCAACAAACAAACGCCACTGGTTTCCAACTACCTGTATTCAGCGCTGGCAGGCACCACCTGGTTCCTTCAGTTCTTCTTTTACGGAATGGGCGAAAGCAAGCTGGGTAATGGCGCCAGCTCCTGGATCCTGCATATGGCCTTCATTATACTGATCGCCAATGTATGGGGGATCATCTTACGGGAGTGGAAAGGAGTCAGTAAAAAAACTGCCGCCACCATCATAGCGGGAATAATAGCTATCATAGCGGCGGTCCTGGTAGTGGGGTATGGCAATTCATTAAAATAACAGGTTTAAACAAATATAAAATTCAAACTATGTCATCAGCTACAAAAACGTATAAACATGTAAGCTACCTATGGGACGATGTTGCCGCTTCAGCTTTAAAAGGAGATGAAGTGGCATTACTTATCTATCGTTCAAATTTGCTGGGAGCCGACCTCCGGCTCACCAACTACGGCGGGGGAAATACCTCCTGTAAAGTAACTGCCAAAGATCCGCTGACCGGCACTGACACGGAAGTAATGTGGGTAAAAGGATCCGGCGGAGACCTGGGCACGCTCAAGAAAAGTGGTTTGGCCGCATTATATGTAGACCGTTTACGAAGCCTGAGAAACGTGTACAGAGGTGTAGCCCACGAAGATGAAATGGTGGAGCTTTTTAATCATTGCATTTTTGATCTCGCTTCCAAAGCGCCTTCTATTGATACCCCCCTGCACGGTTTCCTCCCGTTCAAACATATCGATCACCTGCATCCCGACGCGGCCATTGCTATTGCTGCTGCAAAAGATGGTAAAAAGATCACGCAGGAATTATTCAACGGCAGGATAGGCTGGGTAGAATGGAGACGCCCGGGCTTTGAGCTGGGACTGGAACTGAAAAAATGCCTGGATGAAAACCCGGGGATCAAAGGGATCATGCTTGGCTCCCATGGTTTGTTCACCTGGGGCGATACCGCTTACGAAAGTTATGTGAATACCCTGGATGTAATTGAGGCCTGTGCAGCTTACATCGAAGAAAAATCAAAAGGAAAGCCCAATTTCGGTGGTGCCAAAATCCAGTCGCTGCCGAAAGAAAAAAGGCTGACACAGGCGATCGCGCTGGCGCCTGTTTTGAGAGGATTGTGCTCCTCCAATGTAAAAATGATCGGTCATTTCTCCGACGACGACCGCGTGCTGGAATTCATCAACTCAAATGATCTTGACCGGCTGGCGCCATTGGGCACCAGTTGCCCGGATCACTTCCTGAGAACAAAGATCAGCCCGCTGGTACTGAACCTGACACCCGATGAAGACCTTTCCGATACCCATGCCATAAAAGAAAAGATCACGGGACAGTTTGTAGCGTACAGGAAAATGTACGAAGATTACTACAATACCTGCAAACATCCCAACAGCCCCGCTATAAGAGACTCCAATCCTGTTGTAATCCTCTATCCGGGTGTAGGTATGTTTACCTATGCCAAAGACAAACAAACAGCCCGTGTTGCTGCAGAATTCTACACCAACGCCATCAACGTCATGCGCGGTGCGGAAGCAATATCAGCGTACACCTCCCTTCCCCGCCAGGAAGCGTTCAACATCGAATACTGGCTGCTGGAAGAAGCCAAGCTGCAACGTATGCCCAAGCCGAAATCTTTATCCGGTCGTATCGCGCTGATCACCGGTAGCGCCGGCGGCATCGGCAAGGCGATCGCCAAAAAATTTGCTGCAGAAGGCGCCTGCGTTATCATCAATGATATCAACCAGGAGAGGATGGACAGCGCTATGGAAGAATTCAAAGCACAATTCGGAAAAGATATGGCCGCTGCTACCCTGCTGGATGTAACGGATGTCAAAACCATTGACAAAGCATTTGCGGATGCCGTGCTGGCTTTCGGCGGTGTGGACATTGTTGTGAACAATGCCGGCATCAGCATTTCCAAATCCATTGCCGATCACACTATCGAAGACTGGGATAAGCTGTACGACATCCTCGTAAAAGGACAATACCTGGTATCCAAAGCCGGGGTAGCCATCATGCGCAAGCAGGGCACCGGTGGAGATATCATCAACATCGTGTCCAAGAACAGCGTGGTAGCAGGTCCCAATAATGCCGGTTATGGTTCCGCCAAAGCCGCGCAGGCGCATCTGTCACGGTTGCTGGCAGCCGAGCTGGGTGGCGACAAGATACGTGTGAATTCTGTGAACCCCGATGCCGTTATAGCAGACAGCAATATCTGGGCAGGCGGATGGGCCGAGGGGCGCGCAAAAGCCTACGGCATTAAAGTAGAAGAGCTGCCGGCCTATTATGCCAAACGCACTTTACTGAATGAAGTGATACTGCCGGATGATATCGCCAATGCCTGCTATGCATTTGTCGGGGGACTGCTGAGCAAATCCACCGGCAATACGCTGAATGTGGACGGCGGCGTGGCTATGGCGTTTTTGAGATAGTTTAAAAAGATACAAGACGCAGGTTGCAGGGCGGGACATAACCTGCGACCTGCATCCTGCAACTTACTACTAATCACTAACTACTCACCATTTATTACTATACCACCCATGCAACGGATCGCTTTCAGGATGAAACTGCAAAAGGGTTTTGAAGAGGAATACCGGAAACGGCATAACGAGATATGGCCCGAATTGCAGGCGCTGCTCAAACAAACCGGGATAGCGGAATACTCTATTTTCCTGGACGAAAGCACCCATGACCTGTTCGGCTACCTGAAGATCGGGGACCCTGAAGCACAGCGATCGTTACCCGACCAGCCGGTCATGAAAAAATGGTGGGCGTATATGAAAGATATCATGGATACCAACGAGGATAATTCTCCTGTAAGCATTCCATTAAAAGAAGTTTTTTACATGCCATAAAATATTCCGGTATGCAGCTACAACAATCACAGATCGAAGCACACAACGAAGCGCTGCTGAACCAGCATAACAAGCAACTGGCTTATACCAAAACAGTAGTACCCGGCGCTGAAGCCATTATTCAACAACTGGAAGCTTTCCAGGTAGCCATTCCCAGTTGGGCTTTGGGAACAGGTGGCACCCGCTTCGGCCGGTTTGCCAGTGGTGGCGAGCCCCGCAGCCTGGAAGAAAAAATTGAGGATATCGGCTTGCTGCATGCGCTCAACCGGTCCAGCGGGGCCATTTCACTGCACATCCCCTGGGATATCCCGGAGGACGCGGCCCACATCAAAGCGGTGGCGGCACAGAACGGGCTGCGGTTTGATGCGATGAACTCCAACACCTTCCAGGACCAGAAAGACCAGGAATACAGCTATAAGTTCGGCTCGCTGCAAAATGTGAACAAAGCCATCCGCCGGCAGGCAATTGATCATAATATGGAAGTGATCCGCTACGGAAAGGAGCTCGGCTCTGATTCGCTTACCGTATGGCTATCCGACGGCTCCTGCTTCCCCGGGCAACTCAATTTCAGGCAGGCGTTCGAAAATACGTTAAGCGGCCTGCAGGAGATATATGCGGCATTACCGGACGACTGGAAAATATTTGTAGAATACAAGGCCTTCGAACCCAATTTCTACTCTACCACGGTAGGCGACTGGGGACAATCGTACCTGTATGCCAGCAAGCTGGGCAGCAAAGCCTATACGCTGGTAGACCTCGGGCATCACCTGCCCAATGCCAACATAGAGCAGATCGTATCCTTATTGCTGATGGAAGGCAAGCTGGGTGGCTTTCATTTCAACGACTCCAAATACGGGGACGACGACCTGACCACCGGCAGCATCAAACCCTACCAGTTGTATCTTATCTTTAATGAGCTGGTGGAAGGTATGGATGCCAAAGGCATGAACCACAATACCGGCCTGGGCTGGATGATAGATGCTTCCCATAATGTAAAAGATCCGCTGGAAGACCTGCTGCAATCCGTAGAGGCCATCCTGCTGGCTTACGCACAGGCTTTGAGCACCGACAGGAAAGGGCTGTACACCGCGCAGCAGGAAAACGATGTGGTAACCGCACAGGAAATACTGCAAAATGCTTTCCGCACCGACCTGAGGCCCCTGGCAGCAGAAGCCCGCCTGAGAAGCGGCGGCGCTTTACATCCGCTGTCATTATACCGCAGCGCCGGAGTAAGAGAGCACCTTATCCAAACACGCGGCAGCAAGACCGTAGCGACAGGGTTGTAAGGAAGTACCTGCCGGTGCGTGGAAGGGAAATGCAGGTACCGCTACAAGTGAGCACGTTATCACGACGCAACTCTTTTCTGCGTAATTACAAGACCGCGTAGTGCCGGATCCTTACTACCGGGTCTGACTAAAAAGATGTGGATCCTCATGGCGAGTAAGCCATCTGGTCCTTCTGCCTGGACCGCCGAACGGCAGGCAGGAGCGGGTATCACCGGTCTATTCAATCTGTATTTAAGCTGTACGGGAGGACATGTGCAGGGGCAACAGGCTACCCGGTTGCGTGTCTCACACACCGTTTCCGGGTGTTGATGGACAAGCGCCTGACGATATACCACCGGTTGCATCCCCAACAGGGTTGAGGACCATTCAGGTTAAACCCCTTCCGGGGTATTTTACCGATCGTGCTGCCAATACATGTAGAATAAGTCATAGAAAACCAACAACCTCTAAAAAATTAATCGTACGTAATATTTAAGTGCCTGCCTTCTATTTGCCAGTACAAGCTCACAAGTCATAGAGGTGCATCGCACCCCGATATTTGTAGTAATAATGATGGAATGATTGGTATAATGAGCCGCAGCGCGGCGAAATCTTGATTTGTTTTCGTAAACACGGTTTTCATTTTAGCTCCAGACTCCCGGCTATTTTTCTGTTACTTTTTGCGGAAAAAAGTATCCGCCTTCGGGCGGGCACGGGCGCAAAAAGCCGCCGGGGAATAACCTGTCCGCCGTGGTGGATCACCACAATTCCCCTTCCCGCAAAATGCGGGACTGATTAAGCTTTAGTGCTACTTAGCATCGGCTATATCGCCCTGATATTTTACCTAAGTAAAGGGGATCGGTCGCCTTATTGACTTTACATGTCACGGCTCAATGATTGAGGACACCTGATTGAGGACTTAAGTGGAAGCCTGTGATGGCCCCACTGACTGAAAAAATAATTTCAAGGCCTGTTCATTATAAGGCATAACAATCCCGGGCACACATCCTGGCGGGTTTTGCTATTGCGCCACCAATGTCATCGGCGGCAGCGTGATCTTATTTTTAGTGATATCAAAAACGGTGGTAGTATCCCTGTATGCATTACCTGCTTGGTAAGCTACATAATAGCGCCCCAATGGTAAGCCCTTTATTTTAAAATAACCGCTACCATCAGGTAAAGCAGCGGCGGTATCCTTGTCATTATATACATTCACCACCACAGGCGCCTCCGCGGGAAAGGCATAACCTTCTATTTCCAGCGAGCGATCGGCAGGCAGGGTCCTTATATAAGGAGATAATATATATTGATCTTCCAGCTTTTTAACAGAACGACCCAGGTCAAAATCCAGGTAAACAGTCATACTGCCATCACTGTTCTCAACCCGGCTCTCCTTTAATATATCAATATAAATGTGATGATTGGTGGAATCATCCTGCAGCTTCAATGGAAACTGGGAGCCGTTTTCCGTTACGTGGTTATTGCTTCCCAGCGCAATCCTTATTTTCCGGACAATTCCGGATGCTTCCACCGAACCCAGCAAGGTATCTGTCCCGTTCCTCAATTTCAAAATATCATACACACCGGGCTTAAAGTCAAGCGCTATCCATTTTCCGAACTGATCGCTATCCCCCACCGGTATACCGCCATGCCAAAGTGTGCTGCCGGGCGCACCCAGGCTGTCGTTGCCACGATCTGTATCCAGCAATGCTATCTGTTGCTCATCGTCAGCATTACCCGTATCTATTTTCACTTCCACCGAATGAATATCAATATTCACTTCTTCCAGGTCTGCAGGGTTATCGGAAAGGTACACCGATAGTAAATACGCATTGGAATGCTGTACTTCGTTGCTGTTTTTGTTGCAACCTAAAAAAAGCAATATAACGACTGATACGATCAGGTAATTTAACTTTTGCATACTGTTTACTTAAGAATCTCCTCCCCCGTTACGCCGGGGTTTCTTAATATTTTTTAGCTATTATGCAGTACCTCTAGTGTCATGTCAAACATGAATTTTCATTTGAGATCTCCCGCAGATTCTGCTGAATTCCGCAGATTATCAAAGCCTTCTGCGCTTATTTGCGAAATCAGCGGGAAATATTAGCCGTCGTTTTATCGCTGACATGACACTAGCTACATTACCAGGCAGAACGTTATAACAGAAAAATTCTTGCATGCAGGAACTGTTTTTTATCGTAAAATAATGCAGCAGTAATGCCGGCATTGCAGAGAGGGTTTCAATCAGGCACGTTAAATATTTTGGTGATGGGAAAGCCGGGGTAAAACCAGGTTCAATTGAAAGTATAACAGTAAGCAGCTGCTATTTTTTTCCGATCTGTTCTTCGATCAGTTGGTTGTATTTTTCCAGCAATTCAATATACTTGTTTTTCCACAAGGCGATGATATCCACCGCTTCGTCCAGCGTTTTAGGGTTACCATATTGTTCTTCAGGATCTTCCAACATGTATTTAGGCATATCAGGAAACTCCTGCGTAAAGTCGTGCCGGATCACCCGGCCATATAAGATAAGGATATGGTAAGGAAGGTCCGGGTTTTCTATGTGTTTATAATACGATGCTCTTGAATAACCCGCTTTCCTGGCAACCTCTTCCTTATTAAAACCTGTTGCTTCTACCGCCGTGGCTAATACCTGCCCGCGGTTTAATTTTGTTTTTTTACTACCCACAAAACAAAGAAAACAACATATCTGTGTAAAAAAATAAACAAAAATTATACATTAAAAATAAAACAGTGTATAATTTTGTATATATTTACATGTATCAATAGCTATTTTGTGTTGTCATGGCATCCTGATTGTGAAAATTGGCTGATTTAATTTGAACAACCTTTATCGTATCCGGCACTGCTATTGCGTTGTATAGCAGGCAGCAGTGTATTTCAAGAGATACCCGGTTTAAGCAATCCAACTGTAAGTAGATGATAGATGAAACCAACACCTCACATAGAATTGTTTCTTCCTGTACCCTATAACGGTGTGTGGTATCTCCATACACCATTACCCGCTTTTCTCCATTCCTATCAGATCTTCTTTGCCCGCAAGCCTAAAAACCCTGTGTAACTACCGGGGCACCGGGCACGGAGCCGGGGTAATTGATGTGATTTTCTCATGTTCATAGCAATACATTCACCGGCTCCCTTTCTGTGCCGTTTTCCTGGCTTTATAACCGGCTGACTGGTTGTACCCGGCAGCTGTTCTATGTACTCAATCAACTGCAAAAATGAAAACACTTTTTTGCTTATGGGCAGTGCTATGCCTGCATATAGCCCATGCCCAAACCTATACAAAACCTCTTGCGGCAGGGGATCTCCTGCCCTCCAACCTCGTATTGACCAATGTGCTCAACCACCCCGTTTCCGAAATCCGGTTATCCGATCTGAAAGACAAGCTGGTAATACTTGATTTTTGGAGCAGTTGGTGTACCAATTGCATTCAGAAATTCCCGTTACTGGACAGTCTGAAAAAGAGTTTCTCCGGCAACCTTGAAGTAATACTCATCAACAATGCAGATCCTGTAGCCAAACAGGTTGCTTTTCTTGAAAAAAGAAAACAGGTATACAGCTTTCCCTTCATCGGGCAGGATACCTTGTTAAGCGCTATTTTTCCCTATTCCTCCCTACCGCATTATGTCTGGCTACGTGATGGAAAAGTGGTTGCCATCACCGATTCCGAAGCGCTGACAGCAAAAAATATCTCTTCGGTTATATTAGAACGTGATATAGCAATTAAACAGAAACATTATAAAAACACAGATTACAGCCAGCCATTAGGGAAGTTTGACAAAGCAAGGCCATTATTTGCCAGCCTGATCACCCGGTACCGGGAGGATATGGATGGCATGAGCGGAGAAGAAACGTTACCTGACAGCTCGGTACGGATCTGGGCTTCCAATAATTATATTCTTACCCTCTATGGGCTTGTGTATCCGCAATTGATGTATATGCCGGCCAGCCAGCTCATCCTGAATGTACAAAACCCGCAACAATACAGCGGCAGGGGAATGGATACGGATAAGGTAAGATACGAATACACCTGGTGTTATGAACGGATATTACCACCCCACCTCCGGCATTTGAGGAACCGGTTGATAAAAGACGACCTTGATATATTTTTCCAGGTTGCCACTACACTCGAGAAACGTTCGATGACATGCCTGGTCCTGAAATCCGGTCCCGGCTCTCATAAAATAAAGTCTAAAGGGGGAATTCCTGAAAATACCGTTTTTGAAAAAGGTATAAAAAAGCAATTGCTTAACCAACCGGTGAGCATGCTGCTGGAAGAGCTGAACAAGGTGCTGCCCATGCCTTTGACAGACCATACGGGTATAGACTATCCGATAGACATCAATTTACCGGAAGACCTTACCAACATCGCTGCACTGCGAAGCCATTTTGCGGCAGTGGGGTTGGTATTGGAAGAAACAGTCTGCGAACGGGAAGTGTTTATCCTTACCCCGCTTCATTAACATAATCATTACCATCAAAACTTATAGCAATGAAGAAAATAATACTATTCATGCTCTGGATGTTTTTTTCAGAAGCATCTTATAGTCAGACCCATACTGTTAAAACCATTTCCGGGACAATAACCGACGCCTCCAATCATCCCCTAGAAGGCGCCACAGTTTCATTGCTGAAAAGCAAAGTATCCGTATTCTCAGATACCAAAGGAGCTTTTGTCATCCGCTCCCTTCACCTGCCCGATACCCTGATGATCTCCTATATAGGATTCGAAAGTTATATCCTGGTAGTAGACGGGTCACAACTTCAGGTAACAGCAAAGCTCACACGCAGTAGCACAGAAATGGAAAGTGTGGTTATATCAACCGGATTTGAAAAGCTGCCGCGCGAACGCGCTACCGGCTCTTTCAGCTTTATCAACAACGACCTGCTGAACCGGTCGGTATCCACAAACGTGCTGAGCCGGATAGAAAACCTGGCGCCGGGTATCCTGTTCAACAGGGGGGATGCTGCGGGAACAGATGCCCTGCTGGTGCGTGGACGAAGTACCATATATGCTGACGCGCAACCTATGATCGTGGTCGATAATTTTCCCTATGAAGGAGATATCGGTAATATTAATCCCAACGATGTAGAAAATATCACCGTGCTGAAAGATGCGGCCGCTGCCAGCATCTGGGGTGCCCGGGCGGCTAACGGGGTAATAGTGATCACCACCAGGAGAGGACAGTCGCAAAAGCCGAAGGTAGAACTCAATGTTAATACCACCTTTCAGGCAAGACCGGATATTTATAATGTATCCACTGTTTCTTCACCGGCATATATAGCGTTGGAAAAATTTCTTTATGAAGAAGGCCATTATAGCAGTACGATCGACAATCCGCAACCTTATCCCCTGTCTCCCGTTGTAGCAATGCTGGTTGACAGGGACAACGGAGTGATCGCTGAGGCTGAAGCAAACCAACAGATAGAAGCCCTGAAATTAAATGATGTAAGAAAGGATATTTCGAAATACTTTTACCAACCCCTGTTAAATCAACAATATAACATCAACGTGAATGGTAGTGCGGAGTACCTGAACTACTATTTGTCCGCCGGGTATGATCACAACAAGCCCTCTCTCGTTGGAGAAAGCTACCAACGGATCAACATCCAATCGCTGAATACATTTAAAATAACCAACTGGTGGAAGCTGGAAGCGGGGATTAAATACCTGGGCAGTAAGCAATCACGTGGAAATAATGCAGGCCTTAACTTCACCGATCCTGTGCAAACCAAAAGGTTCAACCCGTATGCCAGCCTGGTGGACGGTCATGGCAACCCTTTACCGTTTTACGGTTCTTACAGAAAGAGTTACCTGGATACAGTGGGGCAGGGAATGTTACTGGACTGGTTAAACAGACCTGTAGAGGAGATCAGCAAACGGAGGCAGGACATACAGTTGAGAGATTACCTGCTGAACCTTGGGACGTCGATCTCAATCCTGCCTTCCTTAACCGCTGATATACGATACCAGTATGAAAAACAATTAACGGCAGATCAATTGCTTCACTCCCAGGAAAGCTTTTACACAAGGAACATGATCAACAGCTTCAGTCAGTTGGATTATGATGCCGGAACCATCACCCGGCCGGTACCCATGGGTGGCATCATGGATATGGTCAATACAGAACTTACTTCGCACCAGGGGAGGGCCCAGCTGAACTATAACACCCTGCTCAGGGAAAAAAACCGCATCAGTATAACAGCAGGTTATGAAGTAAGAAGCCTGGTGACCACTTCCGACATGTTCCGGTTTTACGGCTATAACGAGGAACACAGCACCATCGATTCAAGAGTGGATTATGTTACCTATTTTCCGCGGATAGGTTATCCTTCCGGTCAACCTGTTCCCAACTCACAGTTTATGACGAAAACTACTGACCGGTTTCTTTCTGTATTTGCAAATGCCGCCTATGAATATGACCAGAAATATATCCTGAGCGCCAGCGGCCGCAAAGATGAAGCCAACCTGTTTGGGGTAAAAACCAACCAGAAAGGAAGTCCCTTCTGGTCAGCAGGCCTGGCATGGATAGCCAGCAATGAATCCTTTTACAAATCCGGGTGGCTGCCGTTTCTGAAGCTAAGGGCCACTTATGGCTATAACGGAAATATCTCACGTCTGGCATCCGCTTACACTACAGCCATGTACAATACCAGCACCCGCCATCCATTCCCGGTGGCGTTTATACAAACACCTCCCAATGAAAACCTGCGTTGGGAGAAAGTAAGGATGACCAACCTGGCCCTGGATTTTGCTACCCGCAATAAGAGACTGTCCGGTTCTGCAGAATATTACTGGAAATATGCCAGGGACCTGATGGCGCCTGCATTGGTAGATCCTACGCTGGGCATTCCTCCCCTGACACAACCCTCTTTTTTTGGGAATGTAGCCTCGATGAAAACCCGCGGGCTGGATGTGGAGCTGCACAGCATTAATACGAATGGCCGGGTAGGTTGGACAAGCTCGGTAATTTTCAGCCTGGTAAGATCTGCCCTGACGGAATATCATGTACCCATAGGTAACGGGGGTAATTATCTCGGCGGAAATACGATCACCCCTGTTATCGGCAAGCCCATATACGCAATGTTCAGTTTTCCCTGGGGAGGCCTGGATGGGGCATCAGGTGATCCTAACGGTTACCTTGATGGAAAGCTTAGCCAGGACTACCCTGCTATCATGTCGTCCACACCGCTGGATAGCATGGTATATAACGGCGCTGTGCAACCTGTTTATTTCGGGGCTATTATGAATACTGTTTCCTGGAAGGGCTTTTCTCTTTCAGCAAATATCAGCTACAAAGGCGGTTATGTCTTCCGCAGGATCTCTATAGACTATGCAGATATGTTCAGTTCCTGGAACGGCCATGGAGACTATGAAAAGCGATGGCAGCATCCCGGGGATGAAAACGTAACGCATGTGCCAGGTATGAAATATCCTGCCGATAACACAAGAGATGAATTTTACCGTATGTCGGATGTGCTGGTGGAAAAAGGGGATCATATCCGCCTGGAAGATATTAACCTGTCGTATGCGGTTAACAGACAGAAACTTCCACGGTTGCCTTTCCAGCAGGTAAGGCTGTTCACTTATATCTCTAACCTGGGGGTTCTCTGGAAAGCCGGTAAAGCAGTGGCAGATCCTTATTACAATAACACAGCCCGGGAACGCACCCGGTATTCCCTGGGTATGCAAATCACTTTTTAACCATCCAAAGCTTCAACTATGAACAAAAATATATGCCTGTTTTTGCTGCTGATAATAATAGCTGCTGCCTGCAGCAAAACAACATTCCTGGATGCCAAGCCCGATCAATCGCTGGTGGTGCCCCAGACACTGGAAAACTTCCAGGCCATTCTTGACAATGACCATGAAATGAACGGCGCCGATTGGGGGCAGGGACTTGTTCCACAATTAGGTGAATCCGGAGCAGATAACTATTATCTTTCAGATGATTTCTACAACCAGGTGATCCAGCAACAGGAACGAAATGTTTATACATGGGAAAAAGATATTTATACGGGTGATGTTATATACGACTGGAACATTCCTTACCGGGCCATTTTTAATGCCAATGTAGTAATAGAAGGCATCAGCAAACTATCCATTACAGAGGAACAGCAGGAAACCTACGATCGCCTTATGGGCAGCGCTTTGTTTTACCGAGCCCATTGCTTTTACCAACTGGCACAGGTGTTTGCTCCGCCTTACCAGACAACCACAGCAGCAACAGACTGGGGAATACCCCTGCGCCTGACAGGTGATGTAAATGAAAAACCCGTACGGGCAACTCTAAAGGATACTTATGAAAAAATAATCAGCGACCTGAACGCGGCCGGGCAGCTGCTGCCGGCAACAACCACCTATAAAACAAGACCGGGCCAGGTGGCAGTGTATGCTTTACTGTCGCGTATATATCAAACCATGCAACAATACGACAATGCGCTTCATTATGCAGAGAAGTCACTGGCTATACAGGATGACCTGATGGATTATAATGATTTCAACACAGACGATATGTTTCCTTTCCCCGTTGGATTTAATAAAGAGGTAATTTTTCATTGCAGCCTGGTGGGCTGGTCGTCCCGCATGCCACCTATTATGCCCTATATAGGAGGCATACCGCCTTCATTTTATGACCTGTTCGATGAGGATGATTTAAGAAAATCACTCTTTTTTTCTGATGTAGGATTTTTAACGTTTACGGGAAGTTATGACGGAGGCTCCGGCGGCGGAGATTTGTTTTCAGGACTGGCAACAGATGAAATATACCTGATAAAAGCTGAATGCCTTGCCAGGTCGGGGCAGGTACAGGCTTCCATGGATGCACTCCATACCCTGATGACAAAACGATGGAAAACCGGGAAATTTGCACCCACAGATGTGGCAAATGCACAGGAAGCCCTGCAAAAAGTGCTGGCAGAACGAAGAAAGGAGCTATGCTTCAGGGGGCTTCGCTGGACAGATCTGCGCAGGCTAAACCTGGAAGGAGCCGGTATTACTTTAACAAGGACGGTAAACGGGATAACATTTACATTGCCTCCCAACGACCCCCGTTATACCTATCCAATACCCAGCCAGGTAATGGGCTTTCATCCGGATATGCCACAGAATCCCCGTTAAGAAAAAGAGGCTGCCTGAAAAGATCGTCATTTCTGCCTGCCATAACAGGCAAGCGCTCCCGTTGAAATGATGGTTATTGACTTTTAAGGCAGCCTCTTATTATTTACTGACTGTTTTTAAACCTGGTGGTTTGTGCAGTGGTAACGTCCTTAATGGCAGCGGGTGTTTGAGGGTTTGTAAATCCCTTTGCACAGATGACAGCTCCTGCTGAACACTGGGAAGCCGGATTGGCGCCGGTGCCATCTGCCACGTATGTATTCGCAGCTGTCCTTTTATACCAGTGATAATTTACCATATTGCTTTCCTTCACGTAGGTAAAAGCTACCGATCCAATGGCTATCATAACAGCCGAGATGCTAAAAATATAACGTTTCATGTTGATTGGTTTTAGTTAAAATATTTTTGTTCACTGTCTTAAGATGGTTGTGTAAAATGTTTGCTCCCCCCTTGGGGGGAACTAAGGGGGGATTCTTTTTTTGGAGTACTTTATTTTTGTATAACTCCATAACCCCGAAATATTAATTATAATAAAAAGCAGGTTGAAAAAAATATGCTGTTTCCAGCTCAGGCTGTTGAGCACTCCACCACAATTGCATGGCAGGTCCGGGATATATGCGACCATATACAACAGGTAACCTGTAAACGCCAGTAGAGCGACCAGAGAAGCATACAGACCCGGTTGCCGCGTACCCCGGAAAAACAGCAACAGGGCTATTATCAACTCTGCCGCCGGCAGCAGCCAGGCAACCACACCGGCATAGGGATATATTACCGGTACGCTTTTTAATGCAATAGTAAAAGATTGGTAGCCTGCCAGCTTGCTCAGCGCGGTGTACAGGAACAACAGCAGGAGCAGGCCACTGGCGGCATCTGCCACCATGTAATATTTTCGCCTGACCGGTAGACTATGTTCTGCTGGTGTAATCATATTTCTTGTTGAGCAACAATTAGTTCAAAGGGTACAGCAAGTTTATCCACACTACGGATCAATGGCAGGGTATGCCGGATTTTTATAATGAAGGCAACGTAATGGAATTGCAGCGATGCATAATATTTTCCCCGTTTATCTCATCACGATACAGATAAAGTTGTGTCCTTCCTTTTGATTGTACAACAACCAGAAAAGGATTTTTCCATTTTGACTTACTTATTTTCTCTTCTACCGGGTATATTTTCTGCTTTGCAGGAGATATTTTCCTTTTTGCATTATTTTTCTCAGGTCAAAAGCTTATTGAAAATCGGCTCATATACACTTTACTCTTGAACAAAGCGCAAGGGGCTCTCAATTTATTCTTTATACCACGCCTGAAAATACCGGTGGGTCTGCCTCCTTATCCCCGGAACCCATCATTGGCTATCTGTCATGTCAGCAGCCACGATTGCAGGTTCCTGGCTTTGCGCCAGGACGAGAGGGTGGTTCCCTGCTTTTTTAGGAACAGCCGCTGCAAATTATTATAGGATCCGAAGCCTGAGAGCTGTGCTACTTCAGTATTGCTCAGGGAAGGATTATCCTCAATAAGTGATCTTGCGTGTTTCAATTGTTCATATAATCTGTACTGATACGGAGTCATGCGAAAGAGCTGCCTGAACATATTTTTGAAATAGGTGACATTCATATGGGCCGTCTTTGCCAGCTTTTCATTCATGATGTGTGTAGTACAGTTTTTCTTAATGATATCCCGGGTTAAAAACAATTTTTCCAGATGTCTGTCTGTAATATGTGGGATATGATAAACCGGTGATCCGGCTGCTTCCACCACACCATTCATCACCACTTCCGGCGGTTGTTCGCCATGGGGATATTGCAGCAGGCAATCTACGGCATCCAGCAATTTCAGATCACCCCACCATGCATCCGGCAACAGAAAAACTTCTTCTCTTTTTTGCATATGCCGGGCAAAGGTCCGGAGGATATTGCTTTTACCGGCCAGCGCACTTACCAGCAAAGGGGATATATACAGTTCTATTATTTCAAATGTTCCTTCAGGAAGCCTGAAGCTATGCATAGTTTGCGGTGTATAACTAAAATTGAGCTGACCCCGGCGCATGATTTTATTCTTTTTATGCATGACATGTACCATTCCCCTCTTTAATACAAGGCGAAGCACTGGCCAGGCAACCGTATTGTTTATATAAAGCGTAATTTTTTCGTTTAACAGGATGTTGTACCTGTAAATATGACAAGAAGGTTGTTCAAGATGCTGAAACGATATTTTCCCATAGGAAGCGTCTGCTGCAAACATCTGGCTACCGGGGAGGATCAGTCCGTGCATCCTCCCTGCTTCATCTGTGCGAACCCGGGAAAAATGAACCGGTCCGTAGGGAAAAGTGGTTAATTCAATCATGATGCCCGGATTTAAGATTAAGCTATTAATAAGATTAAAAGTAGTAAACATTATTCTTTGAAGCAATGCAGGTACATTTACTAACTTTGCCATAAAACTCCTATCTTTATTACATTCCGTGCTGTATAAACCGGAATATTTTCTCTTTTTAATAATATTTTTTGGTAAACATGCTAAAGAAATTGGTAACGATACAAGACTCAAGCTGTTGATAATTTTATAATATCGTATTCTACCAAACTAAAAAGCCATGAAACATGAGATCACACTTTCAAAGGCAGTTGCTATGACCCGCAGGTATCGTGAACATCAACTGCCGAATTATCCCCGTTCTGAGTCTTTTGGAATAGATGACGTGAAACGCCTTCTCTCTGTTGCCGGCGTTTCAGCCCTTCGGATCTACTATGGACTGAATGAAAACGGGGAATTTTGCAGTATCCTGGTAGCGGCAGATGCCAGTGGCAATAATATATTGCCGGCACAGGCAGATAAGCTGGCTGGAAAACCGGGCGATCCTGTTATCTTAGATGATGGCATACGATGTCCTCCTATTTGCCCCAAAGGCGGTTCGTTGCTGGATGAAGGCTAAAGGTAATGAATGTTTTCTGGGTTAACCTGTTCCTAAGTATCACCATTGCTGTACCTGCATTACTTATTGTAATAAGGTGGCGCAGCATTTCATCTGTATATTATCCTTTTGCCTTTTTTTTGTGGACGGGTACGCTTAACGAGCTGTTAAGCATTATAATTGTTCTGAACGGTTATCACAATACGGTTACTGCCAACTGTTATGTAT